>CAMLHU010000145.1 GCA_946479825.1 uncultured Gemmatimonadota bacterium | reverse complement strand
AACCTCTACGCCCGCGGCGCCGTGGACGACAAGGGGCAGGTCTTCACGATGCTCAAGGCCTACGAGGCCGTCCTCGGCCCCGACCGGCGGCCGCCGCTCAATATCCGGTTCATCATCGAGGGCGAGGAGGAGTGCGGCGGGCGGGTCATCTTCGATCGTCTGGCCGCGGAGCCCTGGCGCACGAAGGCCGACGCCGTGATCGTCGCCGACATGGGCTACTACGCCCCCGGCGTGCCCGCCGTGTACACCGCGCTCCGCGGCCTCGCGTACGCCGAGATCCAGGTGCGCACCGCCGAGAGCGACCTGCATTCGGGGGAATACGGCGGCGTGGCGCCGAACGCCATCGAGACCCTGGTGCGCATCCTGTCGCAGCTCAAGGACGCGAACGGGAAGATCCGGATCCCCGGCATCTACGAGGCCGTCAAGCCGCCCACCAAGGCGGAGCTCGCGGGGTGGAAGAAGCTGCCGTTCAACGAGCGCCGGTACCTGAAGCATCAGGTCACCGCCAAGGCGCTCACCGGCCTGACGCGGTACAGCATCCACGAGCGGCTCTGGGCGCTCCCCACCTTCGAGATCCACGGGATCCGGGGCGGGTTCGTCGGCGAAGGCGCGAAGACCGTGATCCCGTGCCAGGCCACGGCCAAGGTGAGCCTCCGTCTGGTCCCGGGCCACCACACCAAGCGGGTGTACGCCCAGCTCGCCCGGGCGGTGAAGGCCGTGGCCCCGAAGTGGGCCGACGTGAAGGTGGTGCCGCTGCACGCCGGCGAGCCCGCGCAGGTCCGGATGGACGATCCGGCCTTCCGGGTCCTGGACCAGGCCTTCGAGGAAGTGGTGGGCAAGAAGGCCGTCGCGGTCCGCGCGGGCGGCTCCATCCCGGTGGTGACGGCGCTCGCGAAGGGCGGGGCCCCGGTGCTGCTCACCGGCATCGGGCTTCCCGATGACCGCCTGCACGCGCCGAACGAAAAGGTGACGCTGTCGCAGGTGTGGGACGGCATCCAGGTCTTCGGGCGGTTCTTCGAGCTGATGGCGCGCTGAACCAGGGCGGGAACGACACAGGCCCCACCGTAGCGGTGGGGCCTGTGTCGTTTTCGATGGGGCGGGTGCGCCGGCTATTCCTCGACGGTCTGCTTGCCCCGGCCGAACTGGGCCTCGGTGCGGGCCTGGAGCTCGTCCACGCCGATGACCGCCCGGACCGAGGCGATGACCCCCGCCACCAGGTCGTCGGCCCAGTAGGGATCGGGGCGGTCGCCCTCGGGCAACGCCTTGCCGCGGTGTTCCAGGAACTGGATCGCGGTGTTGATCCACTCGGCCTGCGCGGTCGGCACCAGCGACCACGACCCGGTGGACCGGAGCTCCATCTCGCTCAGTTCCTTGAGCTCCCGCTCGATCCCGGCCGTGGCGTGCTTGGAGGTCAGGCGCTTCACCAACAGGCGCAGCACCTGCTCCCGCTCGCTCTCCTGCGGCCCCGGAAGGGGGGCGAGGTAGTGGCGCTGGTCGGCGACCATTTCCGCCAGGCGGACGCAGACGGCCCGGACCGCCGGCTGAAGCGCCGTCGGCACTTCCTTGGCCCAGCTACCCGCCGCCCGCTGAATGTCCGCCAGCTTTTCCTCGGCCACCTGCTCCGCGGAGCGCTTGTTCAGCTCTGCCATGGCACTAACTAAAGGTAGGGTCCGGCCGATCCGCAACTGGGGCGTCGCGGGCCCGCGGGGTCAGCGGGCTTGACTCCGACCGCCCCGCCGCATCCGGACCGGATCGGGCCGCCCGAACCGCTCCTCGCGCCACGGATCGCCGTGCATATGGTAGCCGTTCTCTTCCCAGAACCCCGGGTAGTTCTCGTCCAAGACCTCGAACCCGGTCACCCACTTGGCGCTCTTCCAGAGATACAGCGCCGGCACCAGCAGGCGCACCGGCCCGCCGTGCTCGGCCGTGAGCGGCTCGCCGTTGTGGTGGGTCGCCAGGAGGTTCTCGGGGCGGTCGAGCTCGGCCAGGGTCAGGTTCGTGGTGTAGCCCTCGGCCGAATGGACGAGGACCGCGGCCGACGATGCGCGGAGCCCGGCCCGCGCGAGCACCGCCCGCACCGGCACGCCGCGGAAGACGTTGTCGTGGCGGCTCCAGCGGGTCACGCAGTGGATGTCGCAGAGCACCTCGCGCCGGGGGAGCGCGTCGAACTCCGCCCAGTTCAAGGCCAGAGGCCGGTCCACCTCCCCCGTGACCGTGAAGGTCCAGCTGGATGGGGCCACGTGCGGGACGAGCCCGTAGTGCAGGACGGGCCACTTCCGGGTGAGGATCTGTCCGGGGGGGACCCGGTCGCGGTCGGTGGGGCGGGCGTCGAGTCGGTCGGTCATCCTGCTGATACGGCGCTCGCGGCGATCTGGTTCCCTTGGGCGGCCGCGAGCAGCTCGTCCAGGGTGGCCGGCGAAGGGGCGCGTCCGAAGCGTCGGCCGAGGGCGCCGACCACCGCGGCGCGGGTCCGCCCCCACGCGCCGACGGCGTCGGCGCCCGCGCGTTCGAGTTCCCGGGCCACCGACGTCATCTCGACGCCCGCGATGCCGCACGGCACCACCAGGTCGAACCCGCGGAGCGAATTCGTCACGTTGAGCGCGAACCCGTGGAAGGTGACCCATCGCTTCACGTGGATCCCGATGCTCGCGATCTTGCGGTCCCCGGTCCAGACGCCGGTGAGGCCCGCGCGGCGGCCGGCCGCGAGGCCCACGTCGGCGAGGGCATCGATGAGCGCGCCTTCGAGTTCGCGCAGGTACCAGTGCAGGTCGGGGCGGAGGCGCTGGAGGTCGAGGATCGGATAGCCCACCAGCTGCCCGGGCTCGTGCACCGTCACGTCGCCCCCGCGTTCGACCTCGAACACCTCGACGCCCTGGGCCGGAAGCTCGGCGGGCGGGACGGGGAGGCTCTCCGGACGGGTGCCGCGACCCAGCGTGACCACGGGCTCGTGCTCGACGAGGAGCAGGAGGTCGTCCCGCAGCGAGCCGTCGAGCCGCCGCCGGCAGAGGTCGCGCTGCAGGGCGAGCGCCTCGCCGTACGGCCGCCGCCCGAGGTCCAGGACGGCGAGCCGCTCCGTCACGTCGCCCGGCTCCACCGCTGCAGGCTGCGGGCGCCAAGCAGCGCCGCGGCGGCGAACAGGACCGTGGCGGCGGCGAGCCCCGCGCGGCCGAAGATGGCGTTGGCGGGGAGGGTGAGCAGCGACACGACGAGCGAGAGGAAGCCGCTGACCATCGCGAGCGCGCCGCGACGGAACCACGACTGGACCGGCCGCAGGAGGATCCAGCAGGCGACGGCCGCGAGGCCCATCGCCGCGGGGGTGCCGAGGACCAGGAGGTAGAACGGGGCGCCGGTGGCGGGGGCGCCGCTGGGCGCCCCGGCGGGGGCGGAGGGAAGGATCGACTGGACGGCCCAGATCACGGCCGTGATGGCCGCGGCGCCGAGCGCCACCGAGAAGGCCAGCGCCCGGACGCCCAGGCCAAGCAGGTCCACGCCTTCGGGGAGGGGCTCGCCGGCGACGTTGTGCAGCGGTTCGGTCATGCCGGACGCCCCCCTCGCCGCGTCAGATGTGGATCACCCGTCCCATCGAATCGAGCGCCGCTTCGGCGACCGCCTCCGACAGGGTGGGGTGCGCGTGCACCGCGAGATCCACTTCCTCGACGGTGAACTCGTTCTCGCGGGCCACGGCCAGCTCGTGGATCATCTCGGAGGCGTGGCCCCCGACGATGTGCGCGCCGAGGATCTCGCCGTACTTCTTGCCGCGGATGATCTTGACGAAGCCGTCGGTCTCGTTGGACGCGCGGGCGCGGCCGTTGGCGCTGAAGGGGAAGCGGCCCACCTGGTAGTCGAGCTTCTTCTCCTTGCACTGGTCCTCGGTAAGGCCGATGCTCGCGACCTCGGGGTGGCAGTACGTCACGCCCGGGATGTTGTCGTACTTGATCGCGTGCGGCTTGTGACCGGCCAGGAGCTCGGCCACGTACACGCCCTCGCGGCTCCCCTTGTGCGCCAGCATCGGAGGGCCGGCCACGTCGCCGATGGCGTAGACGCCCGGCGCCGTGGTCTCCAGGGTCGCGAGGTTCACCTTGATGAAGCCGCGCTCGGTGAGCTGCACCCCGGCCTCCTTGAGGCCGAGGTTCTCGGTGTTGACCGCGCGGCCCGCCGCCATCAGCACCTTCTCGGCCTCGATGGTCTCCTTCTGCCCGCCCACCTCGACCTCGAGCGTCACCTTGTCCTTGCCGACGGTGGCCTTCTTGACCGCCGCGCCGGCGCGCACTTCGATGCCGCGCTTCCGGTACACCTTGGCCAGCGCGTCGGACGACTCCGCGTCCTCCACCGGCAGGATCCGCGGCAGCGCCTCGATGAGCCACACCTTGGTGCCGAAGGCGTTGAAGATGTCGGCGAACTCGGTGCCGACCGCGCCGGCGCCAACGATCGCCAGGGTCTTCGGCGCCTGCTCGAGGAAGAGCGCCTCGTCGGAGCTGATCACGACCTTGCGGTCGAGTTCGAGCCCCACCTGCGGGATCCCCTTGGTGCGCGAGCCGGTGGCGAGGACCACGCCCTTCTTCGCCTCGTAGGTGTCGTTCCCGACCTTCACCTTCCGGCCGGAAAGCAGGGTGCCCGTGCCCCGGATCACCGTCACCTTGTGCTTCTTCATCAGGAACTCGACGCCCTTCGAGTTCTGCTCGGCCACCTTGCGCGACCGCTTCATCGCGACGCCGTAGTCGGTCTTGACCGCGCCGGTCTCGATGCCCAGGTCCTTCGCCTCGTGGGCGATGACGTTGGCGACGCTCGCGCTGTGCAGGAGGGCCTTGGTCGGGATGCACCCGATGTTGACGCAGACGCCGCCGAGCTTCTCCTTCTCGACCACGGCGGTGGCGAGGCCGAGCTGCGCGGCCCGGATGGCGCACACGTACCCCGCCGGCCCGCCTCCCACGATGATGACGTCGAATTGATTGGCCACGGATGCCTCAGTGTTCGGTGAACGGTGAACGAGGATCGGGTCGGGTCTAGAAGACCAGCGCCAGCGGGTTCTCGAGCATCTGCTTCACGGTCCGGAGGAACGCGGCGCCGGTCGCGCCGTCGATCACCCGGTGGTCGCACGACATCGTCAGCCGCATCGCGCGGCGGACCGCCACGGCGCCGTCCATCACCGCGGGCTCTTCGCGGATCCGCCCGACCGCGATGATCCCCGCCTCGGGCGGGTTGATGATCGCCGTGAAGTGCTCGATGTCGAACATGCCGAGGTTGGAGACCGAGAACGTCGAGCCGGTGTACTCCTCGGGCTTGAGCCGGCGGTCGCGGGCGCGCTGGGCCAGGTCCTTCGACTCCGCGGCGATCTCCCGCAGCGACTTGCGGTCGGCGTGGCGGATGACCGGCGTGATGAGCCCGTCCTCCACCGCCACCGCCATCCCGATGTGCGCCTCGTGCCAGACCCGGATCCGGTCGTCCTGCCACCAGGCGTTGCACGCCGGGTGCCGGATGAGGCCGGTCGCGACGGCCTTGATGATGATGTCGTTGAACGAGACCTTGACGTCGCCGCCGAGCGCCTTGAGCGCCTCGCGCGCCTCCCAGGTCCGCGTCATGTCCACGTCCATCGTGAGATAGAACGTGGGGATGGGGCCGATCGACTGGGCCAGCCGCCGGGCGATCGTCTTCCGGATCTGGGTGAGCGGCACGTCCTCGAACCCGCCGCCGACGATCGGGGCCGCCCCGGCCCGGGCGGGCGCGGCCGCCGCGGCGTCGTCGAGGTCCCGCGCGACGATCCGGCCCGCCGGGCCGGACCCCGCCACCGCGGCCAGGTCGAGCCCGCGCTCGGCGGCGATCTTCCGGGCCAGCGGCGAGGCCTTGATC
>CAMLHU010000144.1 GCA_946479825.1 uncultured Gemmatimonadota bacterium | reverse complement strand
CGGACGCGTCGCGGGTGTCGCCCGGGGCGCCGGCCCGTCCGGCCCCCCGTCCCTCGGCGCCGCCGTCGCGCTCGTCCCCGGCCTGGTCAACGCCCACACCCACCTCGAGCTCACCGGCTTCGACGGGCAGGTGGACGACGCCGAGTTCTCGGCGTGGATCCCCCACATCATCCGGCTCAAGTCGGCGCGCAGCCGCGCCGACTTCCTCGACGCGGCGCGGCGCGGGATCCGCGACTGCTGGGCGATGGGCGTCACCACCGTGGCCGACTGCGGCGACTCGGGCGCCGTCATCGAGGCGCTCGCCGAGCTCGACGGCAGCGGCATCGCCTATCACGAGATCTTCGGCCCGCACCCCGACGACGCCGACCGCCAGCTCGACGCCTGGACCGCGCGGATGCGCGAGCTCCGGCGATTCGAGCGCCCGCGCGTCCGCCTGGGCGCCTCCCCGCACGCGCCGTACACCGTGAGCGGCCCGCTCTACCGGATGGCCGCGGCGTGGGCCCGGGCCGAGGGGCTGCCGATCGCTGTGCACGTCGCCGAGGCGGCGGAGGAGTCGGCGCTCCTGGCCGACGGCTCGGGGGGATTCGCCGACTGGCTCCGCGGACGCGATATTCCCCTGCCGGGACCGGGGTACTCGCCGGTGCAGTGGCTTGAGCGGCACGAGGTGTTCGGCCCGGACACGCTGGCCATCCATACGGTCCGGGTGAGTCCGGCGGACATCGCGATCCTCGCCCGCCGTGGCTGCGGCGTGGCGCATTGCCCCCGCTCCAACCGCCGCCACGGCCACGGCGACGCGCCGGTCGCCGGCCTCCTCGCCGCCATCCCGCGGCTCGGCGTCGGGACCGACTCGGTGGCGAGCGTGGCGCCGCTCGACCTCCTCGCGGAGGCCCGCGCGGCCCGGGCGCTCGCAGGGCTCGGCGTCGAGGCCGCATTCCGGCTCGTCACCACGGGGGCGGCGGCGGCGATCGGCCTCGACGGCGAGTTGGGCTCGCTCGCCCCGGGCAAGTGGGGCGACGTCGCGGCCATCCGGATCCCGGAGGGGACGGCGCCCGATCGGCTGTACGAGGCGCTGCTCGCCTCGCGCCCGTCCGACGTCCTCGGCACCTGGCTCGCCGGGCGGCGGGTGTTCGCGACCGCCTCGTGACCGCCCCGACCCTGACCTTCGCCCCCAGATGAAGACACGCCGACACGCGCTCATCCTTCGGGTCATTTCCGAGGAGCGGATCGACAACCAGGAGCGGCTCCGCGCCGCGCTGGCCCGGCACGGCGTCGCGGTGACGCAGGCGACGCTCTCCCGCGACCTCCGCGAGCTCGGGCTGGTGAAGCTCGCCGATCCTGCCGGCGGGAGCTTCTACGCCCGGCCCGAGGAGGGAGGGGCCCGGCCGGCGCTCCGCAAGCTGCTCCCGGCCCTGCTGATCGGCGTGGACGGGGTGGGACCGTTCGTGGTGCTGCGGACGGCGAGCGGGGCGGCGGGTGCGGTGACGGCGGCGCTCGACCAGGCCGGATGGGAAGAGGTGATCGGCACCCTCGCGGGGGACGACACCATCCTCGTCATCACCCGAAGCGAGCGCCAGCGCAAGGCCGTCGCCGACCGTCTGAAGGAATTCCTGGGCTAGGGCGGGGGCTCTTGCCGGTTGGGCGGTGGAGCGGTTACGCTACAAGCCAAGTGATTACCGCGCATGCGGTTGGATCCGCAAGGAGGATGGGCGTGCGGTGTCTCGCTCTCAACGCGTCGTTTGAACCGCTGACGATGGTCCCGGTCCGGCGGGCGCTCAGGCTTGTCATCGAGGGCAAGGCCGAGGTGGTCGAGGCCGACCGCGGCGAGCTCATCCGCAGCGAGCGCCTGACCGTGCCGAGGCCGGCCATCATCCGTCTCGTCCGGTTCGTGCACGTTCCCCGCCGCTTCCGCCGCCAGGTCACGAACACCTTCCTCTTCGCCCGCGACAACTACCGCTGCCAGTACTGCGATCGCACGCAGGCGGAGCTTCGGCCGCGCGAGTGCCTCACCCGCGACCACCTGGTGCCGATCTCGCGCGGGGGCGGGAACGAGTGGACCAACGTGGTGACCGCCTGCAGCAGCTGCAACACCCGCAAGGGGAATCACCTGCCCGAGGAATGCGGGATGCATCCGCGCTCCGTGCCGCACGAGCCCCACTTCGTGCATCTGGCGTGGGCGGTGCGGAGCCTCACGCCCATCCAGTCGAAGTACATCCGGCTCTTCTACGGGCCGGAGGCCCTGCGGGCCCTGGGCGGCCGCTGACGTGACCGGGCTCGCAGGCGCGCGCCGGGTGGCGGTCGTGAGTCCCGGGCGCGCCGGCGATTTCATCCTCACCACCGGCCTCTACAACGCCATCAAGGCCGCCGCCCCGGCGGCCGAGCTTACGATCGTCATCGGGCCGCGTGCCGCCGGCCTGGCCCGCCACCATCCCGCCGTGGACCGGGTCCTGGTGTTCGACCGCCACCCGCTCCAGCTCCTTCCGTTCATCGTCCGGCTCCGCGACCGCCGGTTCGACGCCTGGCTCGACCCCAAGGATCACTACAGCCGGAACCAGACCTTCCTGGCCCGGATGGCCCGCGCGGACATCCGGGTGGGGTTCAACCGTCCCGGCGGCGGCCCGTTCGACCGCACCGTGGCGCCCCCGACCGACCCGCACGTCCACTTTGCCGAGATGATGCTGGCCCCGCTCGACGCGCTGGGCGTGCCGTGGGCCCGCCCCCCGCGCCTCACCCTCGGGATCCCGCCGGCGAGCGGGGAGCGCGCGAACGCGCTGCTCGCCGAGCGGCGGCCGTTCGAGGTGCTGGTCAACATCTCGGCGGGGTTGCCGGTGCGGTACTGGGAGGAGTCGAAGTGGGTCGCGCTGCTGCCGCGGCTCGCGGCGACCCGTTCCGCGCGCTTCTGGCTGAGCTCGGCGCCCGAAGATGCGGACGCCGCGGAGCGCATCGCCGCCGCGGCGACGGAGGCGGGGGTGGATCTCCGCCGGCTTCCGCCGGGCTCGCTGCTCGACGTGGCGGCGGTGGTGCAAGGGATGGACGCCGTGGTGACGGTGGACACGTCCATCGTCCACATCGCCGCGGTCTTCGACCGGCCGATCGTCGCCTTGTATCGGGATTACCGGCCCGACTGCGACCGATTCCGGCCGCTCAGCACGGTGCAGGAGGTGCTGCTCAGCTCGCGCGACGGTCGGGTGGCCGAGATCGGCGTGGACGTGGTGGAAGCCGCGTGGCGGCGCCTCCTGGCCCGCCTCCCCGCCTAACGGACCCGGAACCTCGGCGAGCGCTCCTCGATCCGGAGGCTCGGCAACCCCGCCACCTGCAGCAGCAGGCGCCGCACGCCCCGGCTCAGGGCGCTTCCTACCTCTTCGTTCCCCGCCGCCGCCGGCCCCACGTCGCCCTGCAGGAACCGCTCCAGCTCCCGGATGTCGCTGTCCGACAGCGTGGTGACCTCGAGCGCGACGGCGTAGTAGTACTGCGCCGGGTCGTGCGGCTCGATCGCGATGCGCGTCCGTCGCCGCAGGCCGGCGGCCAGCTGATCGAGCCCGGCGTACCGGTCCACCCGGGTGCTGCGGTTATCCACGGTGGCCACCGTGTACTGGTCGAGCAGCGGCTCGTGACGCACCACCACGTCCCACTCCACCGACCGCTCGTAGGCGTCGAACCACCCCTCGCGTGAGCGCCAGAGCTCCAGCCGGAAATGCAGCCGGAGGGGGAACCCCGAGTTCAGCATCGTCCGGATGCGGGGGTCGTCGAGCAGGTGCTCGGTGCGGATCACCGCCTGGCGCGCGCCGTCCCGCGCCGTGTCCGGCGTGAGCTCGACCGCCAGCGCGACGCGACCGTCCTGCGCGGCGGCCGGAGCGGCCGCCGCGCAGGCCAGGAGCGCGGCGAGGGCGAGGGCGCGACGCACTAGAATCGCTGTTGCAGGCGGACGGTGAACTGGACCGACTGCCCGCTCGCGAGCCCCTTGGCCACGTACACGCCGATCCCCCCGGCGTCGAGCCCGAGTCCCACGTCGGCCCGCCACTCCCGCAGGGCGGGGATCCGATCATTGGGCACGCGCCCCGGGCCGTCGCCCGTCAGCCACGCCTTGCCCGCATCGGTGAAGATGACGAGATCGGCCTGGGTGAGCCCGAAGGCCCGGTCAAGGTCCTGGTGCTCGCGGTCGCGGACGTGGACCAGCAGGCCCAGGTCGAGGCGGCTCCGGAGCTCGACCTGCGCGGCAAGCATCCGGTCGCACAGCGCCGTCCCGGCGGGGTCGGTGTAGCCTGCCGGGGCGCAGTTGAGCGCGCGGAAGCCGTAGCCGGGCAGGAGGTCCGGCCCGCCCAGCGCCACCCGGCGCTGGACCGGCAGCGGGTCGCCGCCGATCCAGCCGGCGCCCACCACCCGCGCGTTGAGCCGCATGTCCGGCGTGAGCCGGTTGTACAGGCGCGCATCGAAGGCCAGCCGGTCGAAGGCGTACGAACCGTCGGTCGGGATCGCCGACCGGACCGTCGTCGGGAGCGAGAGCGGGGCCACGTTGCGCGAGGTGCTCCGCTCCATCCGGGCGCGGATCCACCATCCCGCGCTGGGGAGGCGCTGCTGGTTCCGGGTGTCGTACTCGAGGCCGAGGCCCACCGTCACGTACCGGCCGTCGTCGATCAGCGGGTTGGGCCGCCAGGCCTGGTCGCTCCGGAACAGCGACCAGGCGGTGGTGGAGTGGACCGAGCGCTGGCTTTCCGTCCGGGCACCCGCCTCGAGCCGGAAGTCGGGCCCGAAATAGCTGTAGAGGTAGCCGCCCACCCCTTCGTTGATGAAGTAATCGCGGTAGTCGCGGCGGAGCAGGAGCGCCGCCCACCCATCCTCGCTCCGGCTGAGCGGCTGGTCGTCGGTGGCCGCCGCGGTCTGCGACGCGCGCAGGCCGAATCCGATGGCGTGCCGCTTGAACCGCCCGGTCCGCCACTCGGTCGCGGCATAGTACCCCACGTCCTCCCGCAGGTTGGTCGGGTCGCCGGCGGTCCGGATGATGGCCTGGAGGTCGAGCCGCGCGGTCGTGTACGGACCGGCCTGCCAGTCGAGCCGGGGGCCGAGCGTCACCGGGAGTCCTTCGACCCGGTTGTACGTGCCGCCCGAGCTCAGGAAGAGCGTGGTGCGGACCTGGCCCGTCTGGAACGAGCGCTGGGCGCCGCCGAACTCGAGGAGTCCCGGCCGGCGCTCGCGCACCACCAGCCGGCCGCTCAGGTCGCGATAGACCGGCACCGCCTGGGCCACCTGGTCGGCCGCGCCGTCGTGCACGCTTCCCGAGTCGAGCGCGAGCGTGCCGCCCACCACCAGGATGTCCCCGTGCACCGCGCCGCCGGCGGCGACCCGGAGGTCGCCGTTGAGGACCAGCAGCGAGCCGGTCACCTCGCCCCGGATCGTGACGGGGCCGCGCAGCACCGCCACCGGGCCGGTGAGCCGGCCGTCGCGGGGGAGGGTGAGCTCGCCCTCCATGCGGATCGTCCCGGAGTCATTGTAGAACCCGACCACCCGCTCGATGAGCCCGGGTGGCAGCCCCGGCCGCTCGGCGGCCTGGTCCACCGGCGCGTCGGGGTTGATGACCACCACGCTGTCCTGCGCGGCCAGGCGTGCCGCCGGAAGCGCGCACGCCGCGAGCATCACGCCCACCGCCAATCGACAGCCCATACGAGGACTCCGTTCTTCGCACGACACCAAGGTCACCCCTCAACCCAGCCGCCACCGACATCACCCCGACCCACTCCCGCCATCCGCCGCCCCCCGCAACCCCCGCTCCCCGCTTACCGCTCACCTCTTACCCCCACCCGACCCTGACCCCTACACCGTAACCACGAAACCAGGAACCACAAAAACCCCCACACCCCCATACCGGGGGATGTGGGGGGCCGGGAGGTGAGCCGCTGGCGG
>CAMLHU010000143.1 GCA_946479825.1 uncultured Gemmatimonadota bacterium | reverse complement strand
TCCGTGCTTCTCCGTGTGACTCCGTGCCCTCCGTGGTCCCACGCTAGTGCACGGAGGGTCACGGAGTGCCACGGAGAACAGCCATTTGGTGTGGTCTAACGCGCGGAGCTCCGTTCGCGAGACCACCACACATGCAGTTCTCCGTGCTTCTCCGTGTGACTCCGTGCCCTCCGTGGTCCCACGCTAGTGCACGGAGGGTCACGGAGTGCCACGGAGAACAGCCATTTGGTGTGGTCTAACGCGCGGAGCTCCGTTCGCGAGACCACCACACATGCAGTTCTCCGTGCTTCTCCGTGTGACTCCGTGCCCTCCGTGGTCCCACGCTAGTGCACGGAAGCAGCGCACTCCCGGATCAGCGCCCACGTCACCCGCACATACTCCCGCGTCACCGCCAGCGAGCCGACCGACAATCGCAGCGCATAGCGCCCGCCCAGCGTGGTGTGGGTGAGGAGCGCCCGGCCGGTGGCGTTGATGGCGGCGAGCAGCCGTTTGTTGTGCTCGTCCACGGCGGGATCGTCCGGCGCCAGGCGCGCCGGCCGGTGGCGGAAGCACACCAGCGCGAGCGGCGAGGGGGCCAGCGGCTCGAAGTCCGGCGCCGCCTCGACCCAGCCGCGGAACTCCTGCGCCAGGGCGATGTGCTCGCGGATCTTCGCCTGCAGCCCCTCGACGCCGAAATCCCGCAGCACCCACCACAGCTTGAGTGCGCGGAACCGCCGGCCGAGCGGGATCCCCCAGTCGCGGTAGTTGACGACCGCGCCGTCCTGGGCAGAGCGGAGGTACTCGGGCGAGGCGCCGCAGGTGCGGGTGAGGTGGGCGACGTCGCGCACGAAGTACGCCGAGCAGTCGAAGTTGGTGAACAGCCACTTGTGCGGGTTGAAGACGAAGCTGTCCGCGGCCGCCACGCCGTCCAGCAGGTGGCGCATCTCCGGCAGGACGGCCGCGGACCCCGCATACGCCGCGTCCACGTGCAGCCACGCCCCGTGCCGGCGCGCGACCTCCGCGATGGCCGGCACCGGGTCGATGGCGGTGGACGACGTCGTCCCCACCGTCGCCACGACGCAGGCGGGCCGGAGCCCCGCGGCGCGGTCGGCGTCCACCGCCGCCGCCAGCGCGTCGGGGCGCATCGCGTAGGTCGCGTCGGTCGGGATGAGCCGCAGCCGCTCGTCGCCGAGCCCCGCGAGCCGCACGGCCTTGGCCACGGAACTGTGCGCCTCGGCTGACGCGTACACGGTGAGCCGGGCCGCGTCGGGCGCCGACGCTCCCAGGCGTGACCAGGCGAAGTCGGTCGCGCGCTCGCGGGCCGAGAGGACGGCCACGAGGGTCGCGCTCGACGCGGTGTCCTGCAGCACGCCGGTGAAGGTGTCGGGCAGGCCGATGAGCTGCCGCAACCATTCCATCATGGCCTGCTCGGTCTCGGTCCCGGCGGGGCAGGTCGCCCAGCTCATGCAGTTGGCCGCCATCGCCGCCGTCACCATCTCGGCCAGCACCGACGCGGGGCTCGTGTCGGCCGGGAAGTACCCGAACCAGCCGGGGTGCTGCCAGTGCGCCATCCCCGGCATCACGATCCGTTCGAAGTCGGCCAACACCCGCTCGAACGGCTCGCCGGCGGCCGGCGCCGCGGGCGGGAACTGCCGCCGGATCGCGCCGGGCGCGAGCGACGGCACCACCGGCCGCTCAGCCAGGTGCTCGAAGTAATCGGCCATCCAGTCGGCCAGGCGATGCGCGTGGGTGCGGAAGGTGGGGAGGTCCATGGGGGGTCGTGAGTCGTGGGTCGTGGGTCGTGAGTCGTGAAGGGTGGGCCGAGTGGGTCAGGGGCCGCGCCTTGAGAGCGGCGGATCGCTGGCCCAATGACCCACGACCCAAGACCCATGACCCACAGCGTTCTATATTCCCCGCGTGCCCCAATACTACACCCTCTTCGACACGCCGTTCGGCCGGTCGGGCATCGCGTGGGATGACCGAGGCATCACCCGGATCCAGCTCGCCGAGGCGAACGCCGCGGCGACTGCGGCGCGGATGGCGGGGACCGGGGCGCGTCGGCTGCGGGGCAAGGCGCCGGCATTCGTGGCGGACGCCTCGGACCGGGTGCGGCGACACCTCGCCGGCCGGCTGCAGGATTTCACCCCCCTCCCGCTCGCCATGGACCACCTCCCGGAACCGCGCCGGCGCATCTATGCGGAGGCGCGGCGGGTCCCGGCGGGCAGCACCGTGACCTACGGCGAGCTTGCCACCCGGATCGGCGCGCCCGGCGCGGCCCGCGCGGTCGGCGCCGCGATGGCCGAGAATCCGTTCATCCTCGCCGTCCCGTGCCACCGCGTGCTCGGCACCAACGGCGCGCTGCACGGGTTCTCAGCGTACGGTGGCATCGAGACCAAGCGTCGGATCCTGGCGCTCGAGGGAGTCCGGATCTATCCGGCGAGGGTGCCGCCGCCGCGCCGTGCGGACGGGCTCGAGTTCGATCCCGCGGCGGCCCGACGCCACCTCGCCGCCGCCGACCCGGTCTTGGGCGACCTGATGCGGCGCGCCGGACCGTTCCGGCTCGACATCACTCGGCTCGGCGAGCCGTACCACGCGCTCTTCCGGTCCATCGTCTACCAGCAGCTGAGCGGCAAGGCCGCCGAGACCATCCTGGGGCGGGTGCTGGCACTCAACGAGCCCCCCGACTTCCCGACGCCCGACGAACTCCTCGCGCTGAGCGACCAGCGCCTCCGGAGCGCCGGGCTATCGGCCTCCAAGACGAAGGCGCTCAAGGACCTCGCCGCCAAGGCGCGGGACGGCGTGATCCCGCCCCTCCGCGCGCTCGCCAAGATGGGCGACGACGAGATCGTGGACCGGGTCACGTCCATCTGGGGCATCGGCCGCTGGACCGTGGAGATGATGCTGATGTTCCGCCTCGGCCGCCCCGACGTCCTCCCGGTGGACGACCTCGGCGTGCGGCAGGGCTTCGACCTCACCTACGGGCGCCGGCGCCCCGTCACGCGGGAGCAGCTGACCGCGTGGGGGGAGCGGTGGCGGCCCTTTCGCTCGGTGGCCAGCTGGTACATGTGGCGTGCCGTGGACCTCGCCCGCAGGGAGCGCCACGCGTGAAGGATCGCCTGAAGTTCCTGTTCGCCTATTTCGTCTTCTGGGTCGGCTTCTTCGTGGTCGGGAAGCTGATCTTCCTGGCGTGGTACTGGCGGCAGGCCGCCGCCGCAGGCTTCGGCACCACCGTCGGCATCGTGGTCCACGGCCTCCGGATGGACGCCGCCGCCGCCGCGCACGTCATCGCGATCCCGATCGTCTGCGTCCTGCTGTCGTCGTATGTGCCGTGGCGCTGGCTCCGGCCCGTGGTGCTCTGGTGGACCGTGGCGCTGCTGGCGCTGGTGGCGGGGCTCACCGCGGGGGACATCGGCCTCTTCCGGGAATGGGGCTTCCGGATCGACAGCACCTGGCTGATGTACATCAACCGGCCGAAGGAGATGCTCGCCTCCACGGCCTCGTCGCCGGTGGTGCCGCTGCTGACGATCTTCGCCGCGCTCCTGGCCGGCGGGACCTGGGCGTTCCGGCGCTGGGTGCTCCCCGCGGCGGACGACTGGGAGCGCGGCGGACTGCTCGTGGTCCCCACCTCCGTGCTCCTGGCCGGGCTGATGGTGATCCCCGCCCGGGGCGGCACCCAGCTCGCGCCGCTCACCCACAGCAGCGTGTACTTCTCCACCGACGACTTCGCCAACCAGGCCGCGCTCAACGTCGGGTGGAACTTCTTCAATTCGATCTACCGGAAGGAGTACGTCCGGGCCAACCCGTACGTGTTCCTGCCCGACTCGACCGCCCGCAGCATCGTCGATTCGCTGCTGAGCGGCGGGCGCGCCCGGCCGGCCCCGTTGCTGCGCATCGCCCGGCCGAACGTCGTGCTCATCATCTGGGAGAGCTTCACCGCCAAGCTCTCGGCCGCGACCGGCGGCCGGAGCGGGGTCGTGCCGGCGTTCGATTCGCTGGCGCGGCAGGGCGTGCTGTTCGACGACTTCTACGCCACCGGCAACCGCACCGACCGGGGACTCCCCGGGATCCTGAGCGGATGGCCGTCGGTGCCGACCGGCTCGATCATCAAGGAGCCGCGCAAGCTCGCCGGATTGCCCGGCCTGGCCGAATCGCTCGATTCCGCCGGCTACGACACCCGGTTCCTGTACGGCGGCGAGCTCGAGTGGGCCAACTTCCGCGGCTACCTGCTGTCGGCCGGCTTCCGGCAGGTGAGCGGGATCGAGGTGTTCGATGACACCCTGCCCCGCACCACCTGGGGCTTCCACGACCACGTGGTGCTCGACCGTGCCCGGCTCATCGCCGACTCGCTCCGGCGACCGTTCTTCCTGACCGTGCTCACGCTCTCGAGCCACGAGCCGTACGACGTACCCGGACCCGCCGCGTTCCCGGCCCGCGACGACGATGCCAAGTTCATGAACTCCCACCACTACACCGACCGGAGCGTGGGGGACTTCATCGCCGAACTCCGACGGTCGCCGGCGTGGGACAGCACCGTCGTGATCATCCTGGGCGACCACGGCCACATCCGCCCCACGCTCGACGTGGCCACGGAACGTTTCGATCCGACCTCGTTCCACATCCCGCTGCTCTGGCTCGGCGGCGCCCTGGCGGTGCACGACACCGTCATCCACACGCTCGCGTCGCAGACCGACCTGGCGCGGACGCTGCTCGACCAGGTCGGGCTGCCGGACACCGCCTACCACTGGGGCCAGGACTTCCTGGCGCCGGACTACCATCCGTTCGCGTTCTACGGCTACGCCGACGGCTTCGGCTTCCTGACGCCGAAGGGCGGGGTGATGTTCGACAACACCAGCCGCAGGATCCTCGAGACCATCGGCCGGGGCGACAGCACCGACCTTCGCCGCGGTCAGGCGCTGGAGCAGGTCTTCGCGGACGACTACCTGCGGCGCTGAACCCTGATGATGTTGCCTTCATCGGGCGTTCACCGTCGGGTCACGGACCCGCCGCTATGATCTGCGTCATCACCAGACCCGTGGCGCCTCGAGGCGCCGGGTCGGTGCAGGTAGGAGGACCTGCCGATGACGCTGCTGCCCCTGAGACCGCTAGCGCTGGCGTTGGGCGCAGGCGGAATGGCCGTGTGCGCCACCTCGGAGACCGGCGTATCCGTGGCGTCATCGGCCCTCACCGCCGTGAGTCCACGCGGCGCAGCCACCGGCGTCGCCACCGAGGCCAGGATCACCCTGCGGTTCGATCGTGCGATGTCGCCGGCCATGGCGGCGTATGCGACGCTGCATCGGGGCGACGTCACCGGTCCGCTCGTTCCCTGCGCCGTCGAATGGTCGGTGGATTCGACGACCCTCACGCTCATCCCCGACTCGAGCCTGACGTCCGGCGCCACCTTCACCCTGCACCTTGGCGGGGGGATGCGTGATGCGACAGGCGGATCCGTGGACCTGGGGGCCCACGGCCCGGGCATGGGCGGAGAGTGGGCGACCCCGGCCATGATGCGCGGAGACTCGATGATGGGCGGGGGCGGGATGGGCCCGCAGGAGATCGGTGCGGGCTGGTCCGGCCCCGGCGGCGAATTCGGAATTGCATTCACCTTCACCACCGCCTAAGTTGCGCCTCATGCTCGCCCGGGTGGCCGCCCTCCTCCTCCTGCTGGTCCAGGCTCAGCAGATCGCCGTGCCGGCGCTCTGCGCGCCGATGCATCACGGGGCGGAGCAGTGCCATCAGTCCGCACCACCGGGCCCGGCCTCGGTCGTCGCCACGCCGTCGGCCCCGGGCGGGTGCGCCGATATGCCGCTCTGCGCGGCCCCGGCGAGCGTGATGCTGACCGCGGACGTCGTCGCGCTGGACGTGCCCGAGCTGGGCGCCAGCGTCGAGCAGCCGGCATCGCTCCTCCCTCCCTCGGCGTGCCGCACACCC
>CAMLHU010000142.1 GCA_946479825.1 uncultured Gemmatimonadota bacterium | reverse complement strand
AGCATCGTCCGCCAGGCGCGGACGTTCCCGCTCACCACGATCTTGGTCTCGGTGGCGTTGGGGAGGACGCTCCGGGCCGCCTCGCGGGCCATCTTCCGGCGGTGGATCTTGTCCTCGACCCAGCTGTACCGCTGCATCAGCCCCTCGACCGCCGCCACGTAGGCCGACTGCGCCTCGCTCACCTGGGTCCGCCACGCCGCCTCGAGCGCCTCGTCGCCCAGGATCGCCGGGGGGACCACGAAGGCCGCGTGGCTCTCGTCCACATAGCGCTGGGACAGCTGGCTGTACCCGAACCCCGCCCGGTGGCGCACCAGCTCGTGGGTGCACGACCGCGAGATCCCCTCGAGCAGGAGCACGTACACCGAATGCTCGAAGACCGAGCCGTGCCCCTGGCGCAGGATGTTGGTGAGGTAGTCCGCCGTGCTCCGGCCGGCGGGGTTGTGCTGGCTCATGTAGCAGAGCCGCCCCGCGAACTCCGCCAGCTTCTCCCCGTCCGTCCCCGGCTCCTTCCACTGGACCTTGAGATGCTCCGGCTCCACGAACGTGGGCCGGGCCAGGAGGGTCACGCGAGGGGCGCGGATGAAGTCCATGGAGGGCTGGGAGCTTGGAGTCGGGAGCTTGGAGCTGTCGGGACGGCGGAAATGTAGGCGGGCGGAGAGGCGGGAGAAAGGAGCGGGGCGCTGGTCCTCGGAGAGATCCCTCGCTTCGCTCAGGATGACCCCCCACGACCCACGATCCCCGACCCACGACTCACGACCCCAAACCCACGTCCCCCCTCTCCCCGTATGAGGGAAGGGGGTCAGGGGGTGAGGCCCCCGTCCGCCACCTCCAGCCGATCCCGTCCCCATCCTCCCGTCTTCTCCATCTCCCGGAGCGCCTGGGCGATGTCGTCCGGCAGCTCCGCGGCGCCGGCGCCGACCTTGAGCCTGGAGATCGGCGCCGGCCGGGTCCCGTCCACCAGCTTGATCCCGGGGTTGAGCATCCCGGTCGGGTCGAACGCCGCCTTCACCAGTCGGAAGAGCCCCACGATCGGGGCGCCGTACACCTTCTCGAGCGATCCGGCCCGCAGCCGGCCGTCGCCGTGCTCGCCGGTGGGGGTCCCGCCCAGCCGGATCACTTCCGCGGTCACCTCGTCGAGCAGCGTCGCCACCTGCTGCTCCCAGCCGATCGTGGTGACGTCGGGGAAGACGTTCACGTGGACGTTCCCGTCCCCCGCGTGGCCGAACACGACCACCGGGAGCTTCTTCTCCGCCGAGAGCCGACGGACCGCGGCGATATACTCGCCGAGGCGCTCCACCGGCACGCAGGCGTCCTCGATGACCTGGAGCGATCGCCGGTCCTCCCGCCCCGCCAGGATCGGGCTCGCCGCGTGCCGCAGTTCGCGGAGCTCCTCCTGCTCCGCCGGCGAGAGCGCGACCGCCACGTCCTTGCCGAGCGGCCGCACCGCCTCCGCCGCGGCCGCTGCCGCCTGCTCCACCGCGGCCGGGTCGCCCTCGAACTCGACCAGCACCATTGCCGCCTCGGTGCCGGTGATGCCGAGCCGCTGGGCCGCGGGTGCCGCCTTGGCGACGTCGAGGAAGCTCTGGTCCAGGAGCTCGACCGCCGAGGGGTCGAGCGGGAGGAGTGCCGCGACGAGCGGGGCGATGGCGTCGAGCGCGGGGAGGGTCACCCGGAGCGCTGCCGTTGCCGGCGGGATCGGGTCGAGCCGCCACGTGATCTCGGTGACGAAGCCGAGCGTCCCCTCGGCGCCGATCACGAGGTCGAGCAGGTCGCCGCTCCGGAGGAAGTGGTCGAGGGCGTAGCCGGCCGAATTCTTCCGGGTCTTCGGGAACCGTTCGGCGATGAGGTCGCGGTTCCGGCGGATGGCGGGGCCGGCCTCGCGCTCGAACCGCGCGATGGTGGGGCTCTCGTGTTCCGCCGTCGCCCGGATCCCGGGCGTGCCGGCGCGGGGGAGCTCCGCCGCGCGGCCGTCGGGGGTCACGAGCCGCGCGCTCAGCACCCACCGCCGAACGCTGCCGTAGCGCACCGACCGGGCGCCGGAGGCGTTGGTGGAGAGCATTCCGCCGAGGGTGGCCCAGCGACCGCTCGAGGGGTCGGGCGGAAGCCGGAGCCCGTGCTGCGCCGCCACGGCGTTGAGCTCGGCCAGGGTCACCGACGGACCGGTCCGCGCGGTGCGGGTGGCGGGGTCGATAGCCAGGAGGGCGCGGTTCACGTCGCGCAGGTCCACCACGATCCCGTCGCCGACGCTGCCGCCGCCCATCGCGCTGCCGGCGCCGCGGGGGATGAGCGGCGCGCCGGTGTCGCGGGCCCAGCGGATCAGGCGGACCAGGTCGTCGGCGTCGGCGGGGCGGGCGATCGCGGCGGGGAGGATGCGATAGATCCCGGCGCCCTCGGCGTAAGCCGAGCGGGCGCGACGGTCGATCCGGAACGGGCCCGCCAGCGCGGGGAGGGGAGGGGGGAGGGCCACGGGGGTAATTTCGCCCGGTGGGCGTTCCGCCGCTATCTTCCCCGGTATGTCAGACCTGCCGATCGCTGAGGCGCCGCGCGCCAAGCTCATACATCTGGACGTGGACCGTCGGCTGGGCCACGAGTGGGACGAGTGGGACGGGAAGCCCCTTCCCAACGCCGGGAACTACTCGAGCCCCCCCGCGCTCTTCTTCGCCTGGTCGGCGATGGCGCTGGCCGCGGGGCTCGCCGTGGTGGCCGTGCTCTTCTTTCTCCTGGGGCCCCGGGTCGAGACCGTCCTCCCCGGTGCGATGTCCTGGGCCTGGCTCGCGCTCGGCGCGGTGAGCGCGGCGCTCTGGATCTGGTGGTCGCTGCTGCTGGCCTCGTGGGCGCTCGACCGGCCGCTGCTGCCGGAGCGGCTGGCGGAGCGGGGGCCGTTCCTGCGGCTGATGCGGCTCACGTCGCGGGTGGCGGGGCTGTTCCACCGGCGCGACTGGGTCGAGAACGCGGCGGTCAAGGTGTACAACGCCTTCGCGGCGCGGCGGCACCGGAAGGTGGGGAAGGGGGAGATGCTGCTCCTGATCCCGCGCTGCCTCTCGAAGGAAACGCTGGACGGGGTGCTGCAGGTAGCGGGGAAGTACGAGGTGCCGGTCTTCGTGGCGACGCGAGGGCAGCTGGCGCGGCGGGTGATCCGCGAGCGGCGGCCGCGGGCCGTGGTGGCCGTCGCCTGCGAGCGCGATATGGTGAGCGGGCTCCACGACGTCGCTGGCAAGGTCCCGGTGCTCGGCCTCACGATGACCCTCCCCGCCGGCCCCTGCAAGGACGCCGGGCTCGACCTGGGGCAGCTCGAGGAGTGGGTGAAGCAGTACGTGGTCTAGGTGAAGGGTGAACGGTGAATGGTGAACGGGCTCCCGTCGAGATCGCGACGGGGGCCCGTTCTCCTCCTCACCCTCCGGCGCCCTCTCCACGTTTCCAATCCTCACCCCCCGGCCTCCTCTCCACGTTTCCAATCCTCACGCCCCGGCCCCCTCTCCACGACTTCTCCTCACCCCCCGACCCCCTCTCCACGTTCGTGGAGAGGGGGAGGTTCGCAGCAGATTGGACTCTCGTGCGCATTTCGGGTGATGGATCGAATGCGGCCTCCCGCGACGTTCGGGTATGCCGAAGTCTCGAGCGACTGCGTTGGCCCGCCGCCTACGGCGGGCAGCGACCCCGGCGGAAGCCACCGCCTGGGAGATCTTGCGCAGCCGTCGGCTCCTGGGCCTGAAGTTTCGACGGCAAGTGATCGTGTACGGCTTCGTCGTGGACTTCTATTGTGCTCAACTCAAGCTCGCCATCGAGCTTGATGGCCCGGTGCACGACGGCGAGGATGCCAGGAGCTACGATGCAGCCCGTTCGCAGCACCTGAACGCGCGGGGAGTGACCGTCATCCGCCTGCCCAATTCCGAGGTCTCCGCACTAAGGCTACGCCATCTCGTCACATCGGTGACGCCGCCTCCCCCTCTCCACGAACGTGGCGACCGACGCGGCCCCAGCGAGCGCGCAGCGCGACTCGGCCGCGAGGAAGGGGGGTCGGGGGGTGAGGAGAGACGGCAGGCGGACAGGCGGGCAGGCGGACAGGCAGGCAGGCGGACGCCGCCTCCCCCTCTCCACGAACGTGGAGAGGGGGCCGGGGGGTGAGGAGTAGACTGAGAGAGTGGAAACGGGATGCGGAGGATCGATGGAGAGCTGGGTCGAGCGGAGAGGATTAGACGATTGAGAGTCTACGCGCCTACGCGCCTCCCCCCGCCTCCGCGCTGATCGCCGTCATGATCCGGTCCACCCGCTTCGCGATCGGGTGGGTCGCGGGGACGTCGCGGTCGAGCTCGCGCGCCGGGAGCGACGGGTCGGCCGTCGCGCGCCAGGAGAGTTCGACGATGAGGGTGCAGGAGCCGGTCTTGGCCGGGTCGGCCCAGGCGCGGAGCCGGATCACGTTGAGGCCGAGCGGCCGGGCGCGGGTGACGTGGCCGGTGCTGTCCATCCACGGCGTCTCGAGATAGGCGTCCTCAAGGCTCACCCGCGCCACCGGAATGCTGTCGGCCTTGAGCCGCTGCGCCAGCATCGCGATCGCCTCGGCGGGCTCGCGCGCGAGCAGCGCCTGTGTCGCCGCCGGCGACGGCGCGAAGCTCGGCCGAGTGGTGTTCGGGTTGCACCCGGCGGCCAGGAGCGCGAGGACGAGGAAGGCAGGACGCATGGTAGGGTGAACGGTAAAGGGTGAAGAGTGAAGGGGCGAGTGGGGGGAGGTGGGAGAGGGGCTGGCGCGTAGGCGCGTAGGCGCATGGACGCATGGTCGGGGTGTCATCCTGAGGGAGCGAAGCGACCGAAGGATCTCTCACACCAGGCTTCCGCGACCGGCCCTCCCCCGCCACCCGATCCCCGCTGCCGCCCGTCTCCGGTCTCCGCTCTCCCCGCTCCCCTCGCACCGCGTACCGCTCACCTCTTCCCGCGCACCGCTTCCCGCTCCCCCCCTCCCGCTCTTCTTCCCCAGCCTCCCCTCCTTCACCATCCGCTCGAGCGTCGCCGGGGCGTGGAAACGGGGCTCCCCGTATTCCTCTTCCATCACGCTCGTGATCCGGAGGACGGTGTCGAGCCCCACGGTGTCGAGCAGGGTGAACGGTCCCATCGGGTAGCCGGCGCCGAGCTTCATCGCGGTGTCGATGTCGGCGACGGTGCCGCCGCCGCGCTCGAGCAGCCGGATGGCGTCGAGGAGGTAGGGGATGAGCAGCACGTTGACGATGAAGCCGCTGGTGTCGCGCGCGACCACCGGCTCCTTGCCGAGCGCCCGGACGAAGTCGGTGGCTCGGCCCACGACGTCGGCCGCTACCGCCTCGGTCCGGACCACCTCCACCAGCGGCATCAGCGGCACTGGATTGAAGAAGTGGAGCCCCAGGAACCGGTCGGCGCGCCCGGTGACCTCGGCCTGGTCGCGGATCCGGAGACTGGAGGTGTTCGAGGCGAACACCGTGGCCGTCGGCGCCAGCCGGTCGAGCTCGCGCCACACGGCGCGCTTGGCCTCGAGGTCCTCGACGATCGCCTCGACGACGAGGTCGGC
This sequence comes from uncultured Gemmatimonadota bacterium, assembly GCA_946479825.1. Next base: position 442 of record CAMLHU010000142.1, on the reverse strand, counting down.
CCTGGCCGCGGCGGCGAGGTCGTCGGTGTAGCGGATCCGGTCCGTCGCCGCGTCCCGCTCGGCGGCGGTGAGCTTCCCCTTCTCGACGAACTTGGCGAGCGACGCCGCGATCCCCCGTTTCGCCCGCTCCACCTGCGCCGGGTCGATCTCGCGCACGGTCACGTCGCACCCCGCCGTCGCGCACACCTGCGCGATGCCAGAACCCATCAGGCCGGAACCGAGGACGGAGACGCGAGGGAAGGGGGGCATGGGGTCGTGAGTCGGGGGTCGTGAGTCGTGAGTCGTGGGTCGGGGGTCTTGGGTAGTGAGGGTCCGGCGCGGGTCTCGACGCGCGGGGGTCATTCTGAGGCTGCGCAGCGGCTGAAGGATGACGCCTGCGTCCCTGCGCCCCTGCGTCCCTGCGTCCCTGCGCCTACGCGCCCACGCGCCTACTTCAACACTC
>CAMLHU010000141.1 GCA_946479825.1 uncultured Gemmatimonadota bacterium | reverse complement strand
CGTCGCCGATATGGCGGCGCTTGTCGCCGCCGAGCTCGGGCTCTCCGACGAGCAGGTGGAGATGCTCCGCCGCGCCGGCCGCCTGCACGACATCGGCAAGATCGGCATCAGCGAGCAGGTGCTGCAGAAGCACGGCCCGCTCACGCCCGAGGAGTTCACCCACGTCAAGGAACACGTGACGATCGGGTCGCAGATCCTGGCCCCGCTCACCCACCTGGGCGACATCATCCAGTACGTGCGCCACCACCACGAACACTGGGACGGCGCCGGCTATCCCGACGGACTCAAGGGCGCCCAGATCCCCCTCGGCGCCCGCATCCTCGGCGCGGTCGAGATCTACGACGCCCTCACCACCGCCCGGCCCTACCAGGAGCGGATGGAGCCGGCCGACGCCGTCGAACGGATGCGTTCGCTCGCCGGCCAGGTCGTGGACCCCGACGTGTACCAGGCCCTCACCCGCGTGGTGAAGCGCCGGCGCACGCTCACGTTCCTGGACGACCCCCGCCACTGAGCCCCACCGGCGGGACCGCCCGCCGCTCGCCTTGGGATCCCCGTGCCTGACCTCCGGACCATCCGCCTCCTGCTCGTGGATGACGATCCGGCCATCGCCCGCATCATCACGGCCGTGCTCACCGTGGCGGGCTACGCACCCCCGGTGGTGGCCGCTACCGGCGCCGACGGGCTCGCCCGCGCCGCCGACGCGGACATCGTCCTCCTCGACCTGCAGCTCCCCGACCTGGACGGCCTCGAGGTCCTGGCGCAGCTGCGCGCCCGCCCCACGCCTCCCGCCATCATCGTGGTCACCGCCCACGGCAGCGAGACGGCGGCCGCGCGGGCGCTGAGCCTCGGCGCCGACGACTACGTCATCAAGGACGCGAGCCTGACCGACCTGCTCCCGAAGGTCGTGGAGCGGCACCGGCGCACGGTGGCCCTCCGCCGCGCCCTCGCGGCCGCGGAGCGCGACCTCCTCGCCGCCGAACGGATGGCCGCGGTCGGCCAGATGACGGTCACGCTGCATCACGCGATCAACAATCCGCTGATGGCCGCCTCCGCCGAGGCCGACCTGCTCCTTCGCGACCCGGCGCTCACCGCCGAGCAGCGCGAGGGGCTCACGGTCATCCGGCAGTCGCTGGAGCGGATCCGCGACACCGTGCGCCGCGCCGGCGAGCTCCCCGAGGCGCCGGCCACCGACTATCTCGAGGGCTCGATCCGGATGGTGGATCTCGGCGCGGCCGGCACCGGCCCCGCCGCCGGGCAGCGCGGGCGCGCCCTGATGTGCACCACCACGCCGCAGCTCGGGCGGGTGCTGGGGCACCTGCTGCGGCACGCCGGCTTCACGGTCGAGGACTGCCCGCCAGGCGAGGTCGCGGCGCACGCCGGGACGCCCGCCGCGGACGTCCGGGTCATCGTGGTGGAGGGGGGCGTGGTGGACCCGGCGGCGCTGCCCAGGCGCACGGAAGGCGGGCCGCTGCTGGTGGCGGTGGGTGCCGCGGCGGCGCTCGCCGCGCTGGCGGGCCGGGTGGATTTTGCGGTGGGGGTGCCGTTCGATCCGGGGACGTTCGTCTCGGAGGTGCTGAACCGGCTGGAGTGGCGGCCGGCCTGACCGGGGCGGCTCAGGCGGCGCCGGTGGCGCCAGCGTCGGGGATCGGGATCCCCTGCGCCTTCATCTGCTGGTAGGCCATCCCGCGGAGCCGCGCCACCCGCAACCGGATGGGTGGGTGCGACCCGAACAGGTCGGCGGCCGCGCCCTCGCCGTCGTTGATGGCGCTGGCGCCCGGGTCCACGATGCAGAGGTGCGCGGCCCCGCGGGTGATGGACCGGGTCGGCGCGCTCGCGGCGTCGAGCTTTTCGAGCGCCGAGGCCAGCGCCATCGGGTTGCGGGTGAACTGCGCGCCCGTGGCGTCGGCCAGGAACTCCCGCTTGCGGCTCACCGCCATCGCGAGCATCCGGGTCACGATCGGGGCCAGGATCAGCGACACGATCCAGAGCGCCAGCACCGCCAGCGCCAGCGGGTTGGCGCCCTTCCCCTCGTCGTTCCCCCGGCCGCCGCCCCCGCCCCGCCCGCCGAACCCCAGCCACCGGCCCATTCCGTCCGACATCAGCGCCACCGCGCCGACGATGGCGGCGAGCAGCGTCATCAGCCGCACGTCGAGGTTGGCGATGTGCGCCATCTCGTGCCCCACCACCGCCTGGAGCTCGTCGCGCGACAGGGTGTCGAGCAGCCCCTGCGTCACGGCGATGCTGGCGCTGGCCGGGTCGCGCCCGGTGGCGAACGCGTTGGGGTCGGGATCGGGCACGATCCAGATCCGCGGCCGCGGCAGGCTCGCGGCGATGGACATCTCCTCCACCACGTTGACCAGCATCTTCTGCTGGTCGGTGACCGGGTCGGTCACCTCCCGCGCGCCGGTGGCCCAGAGCACCCGCTCCGGCCCGCTGGTCCACGCGTACCAGCACATCACGCTCGCCACCGTCGTCGTGACGATCCCGAACCACGGCACCACGTGGTGGTACGCCATCGGCGGGAGGTGGGCGGTGTAGAGGTAGTACGCCCAGTCGCCGCCGAAGCCGAGCCAGGCGAAGAACAGGATGAACCCCGTGACCAGCCAGGCCGACTTCCGGCGGTTGTCGGCCTGCTGGGCCCAGAGGTTGGCGTCGGTCACGCGCCCGGCTTGCCCAGCGAGAGGTCCACGTTGGGCACCGCCCGCTCGCCGGCGTCCTGGATCTCCCACAGCTCCGCCGGCACCGCCTTGGCCATCCCCGCCACCAGGCTGGTCGGGAACTGCTGCTGCGCGGTGTTGTAGGAGGTCGCGAGGTCGTTGTAGGCCTGCCGCGCGAACGTGATCCGGTTCTCCGTGCTCGCGAGCTCCTCCTGCAGCTGCGACACGTTACCCGTCGCCTTGAGGTCGGGATACGCCTCGGCCACCGCGAAAAGCCGCCCCAGCGCCTGGGTCAGCTCCCCCTCCGCCTTGGCCGTCTCCTTGACCCCCGTGGCGCTCACCGCCCGGGTCCGCGCGGCCACGACCGCCTCGAGCGTCTCACGCTCGAAGTTCATCGCCCCCTTCACGGTGTTGACGAGGTTCGGGATCAGGTCGTGCCGGCGCTTCAGCTGGACGTCGATCTGCTTCCAGGCGTTGACCACCTGGTTCTTGAGCGCGATCAGGCGGTTGTACGCGGCCACGAACCACAGGCCGACGACCACGAGCAGGACGAGCAGGACGATCGCTCCCATCGGGTTCTCCGGTGCGAGGGGGATGGATGCGGTAATCTAGCGCCGGATCGCGGCGCGGGGGGTCAGGCGGAGGGGCGGACGGCGTGCGGCGCCAGGAGGGCCCGCACCCGCTCGACCAGCGCCGCTTCGGCGGCCGGGTCGGCAACGGCGGGGTGATCCGACTCGATCAGCAGCTCGACCCCCGGCCCGACCGGGAGGCGGCGGAGCGTCACGGCGTCGCCCCCGGCCGATCGCGCCGACCCGCCCCGGTCCGGCTCGGCAAGCCGGCGGCGGGCGCGTGGCAGCCAGGCGAGGCGCTCGGGATCGGGGAGCGCCGCGCCCAGGCTCGCGGCGACACGGCGCTCCACCGCGTCGCCGGTCTGCTCGTGGGCTTCCTTCGTGATGGCCTCGAGGGTCCAGCCTTCCATCTGCCGGAGCTTGATGGCGAGCACCTGCAGCAGGTGGCGATAGGCGTACACCGCGGCGCTGCCCCGCCCCTCGGGCGGGTTCACCAGCCCACGCGCCACGTAGAACCGGACGGTGCGCTCGGTGGGCCTGGCCCGTGCCGCGGACGAAAGCGGGACGACCGCGGAGGCGTCGAGGATCGCCGCCGCGAGCGAGGCGAGGTCGCGGATGGACCAGGGCGCCAGGCCGCGGTAGCGGCGCAGCAGCGTGAGCGGGTCGCCCGCGGGACCGACCGGACCGGTCACGCCTGGTCCCGCTGCCGCTGCGCCGCCTGCTCCGCGACCTCCGCGATCACCGTGAGCAGCTGGTCCATCGTGAACGGCTTGCCGAGGAAGTGGCAGCTGCCGAGCTCGGCCGGGAGGCCGCCATCGAGGTCGAGCGGCGCGCCGCTCATCAGGATGATGCGGTCCTTGAGGTACGGCCAGCGATGGATCAGGAGGAGGAAGAGCGCCTCGCCGGAGAGCTTGGGCATCCGGCGGTCGAGCAACACCACGTCCATCTCGGCGTCGGCCAGGACCCGAAGCGCCGAGTCGGGGCCGGCGGAGGCCACGACCTCGTGCCCCGCCCGCTGGAGCAGGCGCTGGATGACGCCGCGGATGACCGGTTCGTCGTCGATCACAAGGATGCGCATGGTCACACCGCCAGTCGGTGCCGGGTGGGGAGGAGCCGCGGGGCGAGCAGCGCCACCGCCTCCTCCGGAGTGAGCGAAAGCCGGGCCTCGCCGGCCGTGCATCCGAACAGGGCGCGGATCTGGGCCTGCAGCGCCCGCGCGCGGGTGTAGCCCAGCTTGAGGGCCACGTCGTCGACGGTGAACCCCGGGTCGAGCAGCAGCCGGTGCGCGTACAGCACCCGGGCCATCTGCAGCACCTTGCTCGGCGCGGGGAGGCCCGACCGGGCGAAGAGCCGCTCGCAGGTCCGCCGGCCAAGGTGCGCCCGCCGCGCCAGCTCCGCCACCCCCCGCTCCCCGGGGGCCTGCACCGCGTCCTCCAGCGCCAGCCAGACCCGGTCCGGGAGCTCCGCCAGGGCGGGACGGAGCGCGGCCAGGACCTGGTGCGGGGCGGAGAGGGCCCATTCCTCCCGCAGCACCGCGCGGAGGCGGGCGGGATCGTCGTCGAACCGCATGAACAGCGCCCGGCGCACGCCCAGCCGACCCAGCCCGAGAAGCACCGCCGCCGTCTCCGGCGCGAGGGCCGTATAGGCCACCAGCGGGAGCGAGGGGAAGAAGGCCCGGATGCGCTCGATCTCGTGCACCCGGGGCGACCCCTCGAGCAGCGGGTCCACCACCGCGAGGGCGATCGGCCGCTGACGGATGAGCCGCACTGCCTCCGCCCAGGACCGGGCCGGCTCGAACCCGAACGCCTCAGGGTCCGCCGCACGGAGCCGCGTGAGGCGTTCCGGCGCGACCGCCGCGAGGATCGGCATCGGCTGTCGCAAAACCGGCCCAACCTGACGCAAAACCTGCCTGTTGACCGGCGTCCGGATGCGCGAAGTTGGCGCCACCCTGAGGTGCCGCCGCTCCTTCGACGCGAGGATTGCTCCCATGTCCGTCCGCAAGCGCATCTACGTCCTGTTCGCTCTCCTGGCCGTCAGCTTTGCCGCCTCCGCCTGTGCCGACGCCACGTCCCCCAGCTCGCCGAACCAGGCGGCGATCCAGCGCGACGGGACCTCGGCGTGCGACCAGAACGGCTCGAACGTCAAGTGCTGAAGCTATCCGCCGACGAGCGCCAGTAGCTTCTCGGCGACTGCCGCTACCGCGGGTTCCACTTCGCCGGGACGGGCGCCGTCCCGCTCCCGGCGCTCGTGGGCGCCCGCTTCGGCGATCATTCGATCGACTCGGAAGTAGGTCTCGTTCAGACCATGGAGCTCCGCCACGTCCCGGGCCCGGCGCAAGGCCGTCACGCCATGGGCATTCCGGCCGAAGCGGAGCAGACCCTCGCCTAGCTTGAGGTAGAAGTCCACCAGCATGGCCGGGGGCATGCGCTCAACGCCTTCCTCCGCCTCCGTCTTGTATCGCCGGAACGCCAGCTCGTCTTGGGTGTCACCCGCCAGCGCCATCAATTCGATGACCGCGTTCTGGCGCACCTGCCACTGTGATGAGTGTTCGCGCACCGTCTCGAACGCCTGCCGGGCGGCCGCGAACGCCCGGTGTCTCCGGAGCCCGACACCAAGGCTGCCAAGTACGCGCAGGCGCTCGTGTGAGTCGCGGTAGTGCCTGAACGCCTCGAGCAAGGCTTCGAGACTTCGATCGTCGATGCCAAGGCGCTCGAGGACCATCGCGAGGTCTGCGTATCCCCACGCCCGTACATCGGCGAGCTCCGGCCCCTCCGCTTCCGCGATGATCTCCTCGATCCGCCGCCGCGCCTCCGGCAGGTTGC
>CAMLHU010000140.1 GCA_946479825.1 uncultured Gemmatimonadota bacterium | reverse complement strand
CGGCGGCGGCGCGCCCGCGCCGGCCCCGGGGGGCTCGGGTGCCCCCCCCCCGCCCCCCCCCCCCCAGGTCGCGCGCCCCCCCGACACCACCATCCTCGCCGGCGCGCCGGCGGCGCTCCCCGATTCCATCCAGTCCACGGTGGACGTGACGGGGACGCTGGCGCTCGCCAAGGCCCTCCGGGTCAAGGGCGCGCTCCTCGTGACCGGGAGCGGCGTCCTGCAGCCCTCAGGCCACCCGCTCGCCATTACCGGCGCCTTCGCCACCGCCAACAGCGCGCGCTTCGTGATGACCAACGCCGCCGACTCGGTGGACGTGGGCGGCGCCTTCACCGCCAACGGCGGCAGCTCGACCGGCGACCTCACGGCCGGCGTGCTGGTGCTTCGCGGCAACTTCGCGCAGGGCGCGAGCTCAGGCACCGGCTTCGCGGCCTCTGGCACCCACCGCACCCGCTTCCAGGGCAGCGCGGCGCAGGCGCTCAGCTTCGCCTACCCGGCCACGTCGCACTTCCAGGACGTCGAGTTCGGGAGCGCCGGCGGCGTGAGCGCCACGAGCAGCTTCGCGGTCGCGGGGACGGCCACCGTCATCGGCGGGACCGTGACCGGCACCGGCCGGTCGGCGACCCTCGCCGCCGGGCTCGCCGACGCGAGCGGCAACGGCTGGCGCGTCGACACCACGTTCTTCAGCGCTGCCCCGGCGACGCTGCCTGACTCGATCCACAGCACTGTGCACTTCCAGGCGGGGGCCACGCTCGCCAAGCGGCTCCGCATCGTGGGCGGGGCGCTGGTGGACGGCGCGACCGGCACCCTGACGCCGGCGGGCCACGCCTTCTTCGTGACCGGCCAGCTGCAGGTGCTCAACGGCTCGCAGCTCGCCATGCTCAACCCGCTCGACACGGTGGACGTCGGCGGCTTCCGGATCGCGACCTCCGCCAGCGGCGCCGGGCTCGACACGGCCGGCGTCCTGCTCGTCCACGGGAGCTTCGCGCAGGTCGCCGGCACCGCCGCCAACTTCCAGCCGAGCGGCTCGCATATCACGCAGTTCTCGCCGACCGGCACCGACACGGTCAGCTTCGCCAATCCGGGGCTCGCGTCGAGCCGGTTCAACCGGCTCTCCCTGGCGCCCGCCGCCGGGACCGTCACCCTCGGCAGCGACGTCACCGTCGCCGGCACGTTCCAGAAGAGCGCCGGCGCCGCGCCGACGCTGCTGGGCCAGGGGCACCTCCTCAGCGCCGCCGGGCTCGACCTGGACGGGCTGGGGTTCGACTCGCTCCCGCTCGCCACGGTCGGCACCGCGCAGGTGGTGCGCTTCGACAGCGTGACCTTCCAGCACATGGACCCGGCCGCGACCCAGCTCACGTTGAGCGAGGCGGGCGCGGCCGGCCAGCAGGTCTTCACCAACGTGCGGTTCACCACCGCGCCCGGCGCCGGCAAGTACCTGCAGGTGGCCGACAGCGCCGCCAACGGGTCGCCGGTGGACCTGGCGTTCGACCGCTCGTTCCCGCTCAACGGCTCGGCCGCCACCGCGGTCGTGAACGGCAACGACGGGGCGATCATCAACTGGACCACGCTCGTCTTTGCGCCGGGCCCGCAGAACGACACGACGGGCGTGACGCTGGCCCCGGCCATCCGCGCCGCGGCCGTGGGTCCGCTCGGCGACACCCTCACCACGTTCACCGACACCGTCACCGTGGCGATCGGGACCAACCCGGTGGGCGGCACGCTCACCGGCACGCTCAAGCGCGCGGCCGTGGGCGGCGTGGCCACGTTCAACGACCTCGTCCTCACCGGGGTCGGGAACGGCTACACCCTGACCGCGGCCACGCCGCAGCTCCCGACCATCACGAGCGCGCTGTTCAACATCGGGATCTTCGTCCCCGCCGGCACCTCGGCCATCTGGAGCGGCAGCACCGACTCGGTCTGGACCACCGCCGGCAACTGGCAGGGCGGCGTGGTGCCGGACTCGGCCAGCAACGTGCTGATCCCGTCCGGGACCGCACACTCGCCGGTCATCCAGCTCGGCGGGACCGGCCGGGTCAACCGGCTCACGCTCCAGTCGGGCGCGACGCTCGCGATCGATTCGCTGGCCACGCTCTACGCCGACAGCTCCGTCTCCAATGCCGGCACGGTCACGGGGATGGGCACCCTGTCGCTCAAGGGCGCCGGGACCGTCTCCGGCCAGCTCGGCGGCGTGCAGGTGACGGGCAACTACGCCGTCGATCCGACGGCGTCGGTGCAGGCGGCCGGCAACCTGACCATCCTGGGCGCGAGCGCCCGGCTCGACCTCAACGGCCGGCGCGGTCTGGTCGGCCGCACCCTGCTCGTCACCAGCGGCGGCGTGCTGGTCATGACCCACGCCGGCGACACCCTCGACGTGGCCGCGAACGCCCAGTTCGCCGGCGGCAATGAGACCGGGCTCCTCACCAACGGCGTGCTGGCCGTGGCGGGCAACTTCACCGAGGGCTTCGGCGACCCGCACGCCTTCGCGGCGAGCGGCGCGCACCTCACCCGGCTCGACGGCGCCTCGGGGACCGCCACCGTCCATTTCGGCGACCCCGACACCGCCAAGTCGCACTTCGCCCACCTCGACCTGGCCGGGAGCGACAGCGTCAGCTTCGACACGCTGACCTACGCCCTCGGCAACCTCAGCGTCGCGAACGCCGGGATCACCGCGGTGGGCAAGGACACGCTGGTGGTGGGCGGCAACGTGACCACGGCGGCCGGGAGCGCCCTCTCCGCGAAGGCGCTGGGGCTCGCCGGCGCGCTCACCGTGGCCGGCACCTACAGCGCCGGGATCACCGAGTTCGGCGGGAGCGGCCAGGTCATCCCGGCGCTGCCGTACGACACCGTCAAGGTGAGCGGCGCCGCGACGCTGGGCGCCAACGTGAGCGCCGCGAAGATGATCGTGGGCGGCGAGCTCCCGGCGGGGCAGCTCGACCTGGGCGGGCATACCCTCGCCGTCACCGGCGACTTCGTCGTCGACACCGCCGGTAAGCTGGTGATGACGAACGCCAGCGACACCCTGGCCGTGAGCGGCAACTTCTCCACCGCGGGTCGGAGCACCTACGGCGCCCTCACGAACGGGGCCATCGACCTCGGCGGGAACTTCGTCCAGGCCGCCGGCCCGAGCCCGGCAAGCTTCGCGGCCACCGGGGCGCACACCGTCCGGTTCCTGAGCGGGCAGCATTCCTGGGGATTCGCCACCCCGGATACCGGGGCCGCCGGCTCTCACTTCGCGAACATGACCGTCCTGTCCGGCGGCGTGGTGCGTGACACCGCACAGGGTGGCACCGTCATTGCCGGCGACCTGACCCTGACCGGCGCTACGCTGGTGGATTCGACGACCCACCTCGTGGGGGAGGGCACCGTCCCCTATCCGGTCAAGGTGCTCGGCAACGTGGGCGCCGATGCCGCGTCGGTGTTCGGCCTGCTGGAGCTCGACGTGGCCGGCACCCTCACGGCGTCGATGCCGACGGCCCAATACGGCGTCGCGACCACGGTCTTCTCCGGGCTCGGCCAGACGATCCCCGCCCTGGGATATCAGAACCTGGTCGTTTCCGGCAGCGCGAGCGCCGGCGCCGACCTGACCGTCCTGAACGACCTCACCATCCAGGACGACAGCACCACCCACGGCACCTTCGCGCCGGCCGGGCACACGGTCACGGTGCTGGGATGGCTCACGACGTACGACCACGGCACGCTGGTGATGACCCAGGCCGCCGATTCCGTCGATCTCGGCTCCGGCCCCGCCCTCGGGGGGGCCAACTTCGCCGGCGGAAGCGAAGCCGGGAAGCTCACGGCCGGGACGCTGGTCATCGACGGGACGTTCGAGCAGACCGCGCGTCCCCTCAGCCTCGTGCCGATCAACGACTCGGCGTTCTTCGCGACCGGGACTCACCGGACCATCTTCACCGGGACTCAGACGGGCTCCATCAGTTACTCCACCCCGGCGCTCCAGTTCAATAAGCTCGACATCGTCGGCACCGGGGGCGCGCAGCTGTTCCGCGGCGCCCAGGTGCCCTTCGTCGTCGCCGACTCCCTCCAGATCCGGCAGACGAGCTATCTCTATGACAACGGGCAGGAGCGGGTCGTGGCACTGGGCCCCGTCGTCGCCGACACCCAGGCGTGGCTCTCCCTCGACACGCTCGAGGTCCACAGCACGCTGGCGGTACCGCTCGACACCAACTTCTACGCCATCACGACCCGGTTCGCCGGCACCAACCAGGCCATCCCGTCGAACCTGAGCTACCTGAACGTGGACATCCTCGGCACCGTGTATCCGACGGCGCGGTTCGAGGCGCAGGACACCCTGAGCGTCCTGGCCGGCAATTTCAACGTCAACGGGCAGACGGTGATCGCCGACTCGCTCTTCCGGACCACCGGCACCGGTACGCTCACGATGACGAATCCGGCGGACACCCTGGCCACATTCGGTCTGGCCAGCTTCGGCGGCGGCAGCACCGCGGGCCTGCTCACGGCCGGCGTGCTCCAGGCACCCTACTTCGAGCAGCTCAGCACCAACAGCCCGCTGTCGTTCGCCGCGTCGGGGAGCCACCTGCTCAGCATCGTGGACAACTCGACCTTCTCGGGCGGCCCGGTCTCGTTCCAGAGCTCGAGCGCCGCGCAGTCGCACCCGCAGAACCTGACGTTCAACATCGCGTCGCAACGGACGCTGTCCGGGAACATCTACGTCGGCGACACGCTCACCCCGCCGAGCTCGGACGGCTCGGTGAACGGCACCGGCACGGTGATGACCGTCGCCGGGCCGGTCGTGCAAAGTGGCTTCATCAACCTGAGCGTGGATACGCTGGTGCTCCTCCACGCCAACGACCCGATCCAGGGCCCGGGCACCCCGACCTCCTGGGGACCGCTCGTCACGCGCTTTGCCGGGACCAACCAGGCGATCCGTGATACGATCGACTATCAGGCGATCGAAGTCACCGGCTCGGCGCACGTGGACTTCCACTCCTCGGCGACCACCCTCGTCGTGAACGGCGGGAACCTCACGATCGGCGCCGGCAACATCGGCGTCACCGGCGATTTCACGACCGAGAACGGCGGCACCCTCACGATGGCGGATCCCGCCGGCATCCTGTTCGTCGACGGGAACGCCACGTTCGGCGGCGGCAGCACCGGCTCGTCCCTCACCGCGGGCCAGATCCAGGTCGGCGGGAGCTTCAGCGAGCTGGCCACGTCGAGCCCGAGCGACTTCGCCCCGCTCGGCACCAAGGTGGTGCTGAACGGCGGCGGCCAGCAGACGGTGAGCTTCGCCTCGCCGCTCAACAGCTACTTCCGCGACCTCGACGTCTTCAACACCGGCGGCCTGTTCGCGAAGGGCGAGTTCCACGTCCTCAACAACCTGACCACCAGCCAGCCGATCAACGGCGACACCCTGGCGGTCTACGGCACCCTGACCGACACCAACACGATTGCACCGCCGGCAGTGAACCTGCAGGCGCTCCTGCTCGCCGGGCCGCTCTCGCTCGGCACGGGCGCGACCTACGCCGTCCAGCGGACCCACTTCCTGGCCACCAACGCCATCCCGGCGCTGCCAGACACCGACCTCGTCATCAACGCCCCGATCAGCTACATCGACCCCGGCGCGACGATGGCCAACCTCTACGTGGCCGGCCCCGCGGCACCGCTGTATAAGGGCAATGCCGCGAGCGCGTCCTTTACTGTCGGCGCCAACCGGACGTTCCAGCTCAGCAGCATCGACATCCAGGACGGGAACCTCACGCTCGGCGGCGGCCACCTGCTGGCCAACTCGACGCTCAACGTCGGCGCCGGCGGTACCCTCACGATGAACCAGGCGTCCGACTCGCTCGAAGTGGTGGGGGCGGCGACGTTCGCCGGGAATTCGACGGCGGGCCTGCTCACGGCGGGGACCCTCATCCTCGATGGCGACTTTACCCAGGCCGGCGACGCGGCGGCGTTCGCCCCCTCGGGCACCCATCTCACGGTCTTCACGCAGCCGCTCCGGTCCAGCGGCGTGACCCACGCCATCAGCTTTTCGAACCCGACGACCTCGGCGTTCCAGGACCTGCGCGATGACTCGCCGGACACCCTCGCCATCTTCAACGGCGAAGCCGACGTCTTGGGGCTCCTGACCCTCAC
>CAMLHU010000139.1 GCA_946479825.1 uncultured Gemmatimonadota bacterium | reverse complement strand
GGCGACCTCGAGCACTCGGCCGAGGACAACCGGGACTTCCGGCGGGTGATCTGGACCGGCGAGCATCTGCAGCTCGTGCTGATGACGCTCGAGCCCGGCGAGGAGATCGGCGACGAGGCGCACCCGGCGACCGACCAGTTCTTCCGGGTCGAGTCCGGGAAGGGAGAGCTGGTCGTGAACGGGCTCGCCAACGCGATCGACGACGACTCGGCGATCGTGGTGCCCGCGGGGGCGCGCCACAACGTCCGGAACACGGGGCGCAAGCCGCTCCGGCTCTGGACCCTCTACGCGCCGCCGCAGCATCCCGCCGGTACGGTGCAGCACACCCGGGCGGAGGCGGAGCTGGCACACGCTCAGGTCGGGGGGCGCTGAGGGAGCGTCCGCAGGTCGAACCGCCGCATCGCGTCGACGGCCGCCTCGAACGCCCCCTCGTCGCAGAGCCCGCGGATCGCCGCGTCCTCGTACGCCGCGATGGCGGCGCGGATGAGCTCGGCGCGCAGCCGTTCGAGGTCGGCGAGCGGGGCGGGCGGGCCGTCGGTCATCGTGGGCCGAACAACGTGCCGTGCGGGTACGCTCGCGCGATCGTTCCCTGCGGCCAGGTGCGCCCGCCCAGGTCCACGCCGGTGCGGCCGGTGCGCTCGTCGCGGAAATTCCGGTCCACCGAGAGGAACCCGGTCTTCGGGTCCACGTTCACCACCACGACCTGGCTGTTGTTGAGGAAGGTGACGACGACGCGGTGTCCCGCCGGGTCGGCGGCCATCCAGTGCGGGTGTGAGCCGGGCAGGTCGAACGTCAGGCGCGAGACCTCGATCGGGTCGGCGGGGTCGCTCAGGTCGAGCGCGATCAGCCCCGGCAGCGACGGGACGGTCTGGATCCAGTAGTGGCCGACGATCGCCGGGACCGCGCAGGAGGTCTTCGGTGCGGTCGGGAAGACGTGGACCAGCCGGGCCGCCGGCGCCGCGCCGTCCACCCCGGTCAGGTGATACAGGCCGCAACTGAACGTGTTCACGTAGAACGATCCGTCCGGGAGCAGCATCGGCTCCGCGGGGTAGAATTGCGGGCCCGAGCCGCCGGTGTCCGCCGCGGACCGGCCGGGGAGCGGCACCGTGGCGAGCAGGTGCAGGTCGGAGATCCGCCAGACCTGCACCGCGGCGGTGGCGACGCCATCGGCCCGGGCCTTGGTCCACGAGCCGGCGGGGGGCGTGAGCCACGCAGGGAGCGGCATCGTGGAGACCGTGACCACCGCGCGGTCGTGCGCCGGGTCGAGGGCGAGCGAGTAGGGCCAGGCCAGCGTGTCCGCGATCCCGGGCGCGACGGCGCTCGCGGTGCGGATCACGCGTCCGGTCTCGTCGAGCTCGACCAGGCCGCCGGGCGCGCCGTACGCGCCGCCCTGGCCCTGGAAGGTGCCGATCAGGTGGCCGTTCGGCAGCCGGGCAAAGGAGTGCGGGAAGGAATATCCGCCCACCGTCGTGAAGCTGGTCGCCACCCGGGGGGCGGTCGGGTGCCGGAGGTCGAAGAGGAAGGTGCGTCCCGACGCCCAACCGTTGGCGAGCAGCATCGTGTCGGCCGGGAAGGCGTACTCGGTGTGATGCGGGAGGTCGGCCGTGGCGCCGACCGCGACGCTCGAGAGCACGTGCCCGTACGTCGCCGACGCCGGGTCGGCGTCGATCACGGCCAGGAAGTCGCTCACCTGGCGGGCGCTGTCGCCGGTCCAGGCAAAGAGGTACTTCGATTGCGCGGCGAGCGGCGCCGCGATCAGACTGGCGAGGAGCGTGAGGACTGCGGAATGGCGCATGGTCGTGGCCCGCCTGAGGTGTGAGAACCGGCCTGAAGTAGAGAGATCCATCGCTGCGCCCTGACCCCCTGACCCCTGACCCCTGACCCACTGACCTACCGACCCCTCACCCACACCCGCGTCCTCGGCATCTCGGCCTCCGGCACCCACCCCGTCCCCTCCCGCCGTTCGAGATCCCGGAACGTACACGGAAGTCCGCGGGCCGTCAGGCCGTCCGCGCTGTCCATCAGGTGAAAGTGCAGATGCGGCATCGTCGAGCGGCCGGAGTTGCCGACCGTGCCGATCACATCGCCGGCGGAGACCCGATCGCCCGCGCGGACCCGGACCGACCCCTCGCGGAAGTGGGCGTACACCGTGACCCCGGACGGGCCTTCGATGACCGCGTGGTTCCCCGAGAGCGGCCGCCAATCCCCAGCGACCACCCGGATCGGCCGGTACCGCTCGACGACCCGCAGCCGGGCGAGCTCCCAGAGCCCGTTGATCCACCGGCGATCGGGCCATCCATCCGCCGCGACGATCACCCGTCCATCCTCGGCCGCGTGGACAGGCTGGTCCCACGCGGCGAACGCGGTCGCCGGCACGGTCGCGTACGCGTGCGCGAGGAGGAAGGCGCCGTACGGTGCCCACGGGCGCCCGGTCGGCCGCACGAAGTCGTAGGCGTATCGCTGGCCCAGGAAGTCGGTGCCGTGTCCCGGCCCCCCCGGCGCCGGCGTGCGAAGCGCGGTCCAGAGGCCGCGGAGAGGGAACGAGAGTGCGGGAATGCTCGCGGGCACCGCTACGCCCTTCTTCCGATCAACCCCAGCTCCTCTCGGTACACCTTCCTCAGGTACCCCGGCACGATCAGCCGTTCGACCAGGCCCTCGAAGTACCGGGGCGGGAGGATCGTCGGATGGCCGTGCCCGTAGTCGGCGATGAGTTCATACACCGCTGCCGGCGGGGCCGCCACGGTCGCGCTTTCGCTGACGTGGATCATCCATCTCCCTCGCGCAGCTCGGTGACCAGTCGTTCCAGCCGCTCGCGGCCGAGACCGGCCGCGTCGAGCGCCGCGGCGGCCGCGGACCGCGGGGCGGGCCCGCCGCCGGCCCGCTCAGGGCCGTGGATCCCGATCAGCAGGTGCACCGGGAGGATCGCCCGGCCGGCGCCGGCGGCCTTGATGGCCCCCGCGATCGCCGCGTGCGCCGCCTCCGAGTACACCACCTCCTCGGCCACCACCGGCGCGCGGGCCGGCGTCGAGGCGAGGGCCCCGCAGAGCGCTTCGTAACGCGCCTCGTCGGGGAAGAGCCGGTCGAAGAGCGCCTGCCCCGCGGTCTTCACCACGCCGAGCGCCAGGTGGTCGGGGCCAAGGACGCCGGCGCTCGACGCAAGCGACTCGAAGCGGGCCTGGACGATCGCCACGCGGGAATCGTCGGTGAAGTTGAACGCGGGGGCGTCGGACACGGGGCGTCAGCGGTGGAGGACGGGAAGGTAGGCCTCCCAGGGCCCGACCGCGTCCCGGTACTGCTTGGCCATCACCCGGCCCACCTGGGCGATATGCCCGAGATCGTGGGCGGCCCAGGTCGCGAGGAGCTGACGGAGCGTCACTGTGCCGAACGCGGGGTGCTGGCCGGTGCGGGCCAGCTCGGCGGGTCCGAGGCGGAGGGCACGGAGCTCGGCGAGATTGGCGGCGCGGAGCTCGGCGAACCGGTCGAGCCGCTCGTCCAGCGGGCGCTGGCGCTCCGCCTGGCGGTGGCGGACCCGGTCCACGGGGGCGAAGCGGCGCTCCGCGTCCTCGCTCAGGATGATCCGCACCCGCACCATCCAGTCGGTCTCCTCGCCGTCCACCAGGTGGCCGACCACGTCGTAGGCGCTCCAGCTCTCGCCGCCCTCGTTGCCGGAAGTCCAGCCGCCGGGAAGGCCGCGGAGCCACGCGTCGAGCACGCGCGGCGTGCGCTCGAGCACTGCGACCGTCCGTTCCAGTTCGAAATCCATCGCGGGTCCCGGATCGAAGCCTCCGGAAGCTTGGCCTCCGATCGCCGCTCTTGCCAGTCCCCCGGCCGGGGCCCATACTCCGGGCCTGCGTTGTGCCCTTCGCTCCATCGCCTTCAGAGGAGAACCGATGCGCAGCACGCTCGTCGCCCTGGCCCTTGTC
This sequence comes from uncultured Gemmatimonadota bacterium, assembly GCA_946479825.1. The sequence goes on along the minus strand of CAMLHU010000139.1, from coordinate 2,192 downwards.
GGGTCCGCCACCGCGCTCGCGGCGCAGGACCCCGGCGCCAAGGTCCCGCTCACCGACCATAAGGTCGGCGGCTCGAAGAACATCGAGGTCGTCGCCCACGTGGTGACCCATCCCGCCGCCTGGAAGCTCGCCGACATCGAGATCGAGCAGGAGATGGACCGGCCGTACGTCTATGCGTCCGGTTTCGTCAACAACGACGTCCAGATCTACGATATCAAGGATCCGCGCCACCCGAAGAAGATCGTGGACTGGAGCATCGAGAACCCCGAGCTCCACCGCGGCATCGGCGCGATGGACGGCAAGTACTTCAAGCTCGGCGACCGCTACTACTACGCGCAGTCGTATCAGTTCATGCAGGGAAGCCCCGACGCCGACCTGGGCGCCGTGATCCTCGACGTGACGGGCCTCCCCGACCCGTCGTCGGTCAAGGTGGTGGCGCGGATCCGCTACCCGCAGGCCCCCGGCGGGTTCCATAACACCTTCGTGTACAAGCACTCCGACGGCCGGGTGCTGTACTTCGCCACGGTCAACCAGAACAAGGCGGTCATCTACGACCTCGCCAAGGTGGTCGCGGGCGACACCGCCAACGCGCTCATCGGCGCGGTGCCGAACCCGACGCCGTTCCGCACCTTCGGCGCCGGCAGCTACCACGACTTCTACGTCGGCTACGACGTGGCCCGGAAGCGCGACGTCTTCTACGGCGCCGGCCTGGGCGGCTACTCGGCCTGGGACGTGACCCACCCCGAGAACCCGGTCCAGCTCTTCACCATCACGGGGATGGGGCTCGACATCGCCCACACGTTCACCCCGTCGCCCGACGGCAACTACGCGGTCACCGAGACCGAGTACCAGTACACCCCGCTCAAGATCTGGGACCTGCGCGAGGGCCAGGACGGCACCCGCAAGAACCTCGACCTCCCGATCTCGGCCTGGACCGCCGACTGGCACGACCTGTCGCACAACCACGAGGTCCGCTGGCCGTACGTCTTCGTGTCGGCGTACGAGGACGGCCTGTTCGTGTTCGACCTCAAGGACCCGATGCACCCGAAGACCGACGGGTGGTACTACACCTGCACCACCTGCGTGCACGAGATGGGCTTCGGCGGGAACCCCGACAACGGCTGGCAGGGGACCAACAGCGTGGAGCAGGGGGCGTTCGGCGTGGACGTCCGGAACGCGGACGGCCTCATCGTCCTGAGCGACATGCGGACCGGCCTCTGGCTCTTCCGGATGAAGGGCTTCGCCGGCTGGACCGGCGCCAGCGTCGGCCAGCCGAACATCTCGAGCGTGCAGGACTTCGACCACGGACCGGCGGCGGCGGGGGCGGCGCCCTCGAAGTGAAGGCGCTCGCCGTCGCCGGATGCCTCGCGCTGGCCCTGGCCGGCGCGGGGCCCCCCGGCCCGTACGACATCGCCCTGGCGCCGGGACCCGCGGTGCCGGGGGCCCGGGGGTCGGCTCGGCTGATCTTTGCCGACTCCCCGTTCGGCGTGGCGGCCACGGCCGACGGCCGCCTCCGCTATGACATCCGCATCACCGCCCTGGGGCTCCCGAAGCCCTCGACGCTGGGCGCCTTCCGCGCGTACGTGGCGTGGGAGGTGGATCCCGACCTGACCCGGTGGACCCGCCTGGGCACGGTGGCCAACGGCGTGTCCACCGTCGGCGTCGCCGACCGCAACAAGTTCCTCCTCGTCATCACCGCCGAGCCCGACACCGCCCCCGCGCAGCACACGGGGCCGGTGGCGCTGCACGGCACCTCGCCGAGCGGCTGGCTGCAGCAGTTCCTGTCGCACCCGCTCTTCCGCGGCGCGCCGCAGTGACCCGCCGCTCCCTCGTCGCCGTCGCGCTGGCGCTCCTGGCCGCCGCGCCGCTCGCGGCCCAGGACACGAGCATGGCCGGGATGCATATGGGCCACGACGAGGGCGACCAGATGCCGATCCCGATGCCCCGGGGGATGATCATGCTCCCGGGGCTCGTGGGGCTCACCCCGCCGGTGTCGCCGTTCCTGCCCGGCGCCGGGGCGGACACCGCGAACGTGCCGCTCGCCCGGGCGTCGGAGGTGCGCGCGCTCCGCGATGGCGACACGCTCGACCTCACGGCCGGACTGCTCCGCCGCACCATCCGGGGGCGGACCTTCGTGATGTACGGCTTCAACGGCGAGGTGCCGGGGCCGCTCATCCGCGTGCCGCAGAACG
>CAMLHU010000138.1 GCA_946479825.1 uncultured Gemmatimonadota bacterium | reverse complement strand
CCGCAGGAGGGCGAACACCACCTGCCGGATCAACAGCAGCGCCACCCACGCGGCCAGCGGGCTCAGGTCGATCGCGCCGAGCGGCGGAATGAGGCGCGCGAGCGGAGCGACGATCCAGTCGGTGAGGGTGTAGGCCGGGCGCATCCAGCGGGTCCACCGGCCGACGCCGAACCAGCTGCCCACCACCCGCACGATGAGCGCCAGGATCACCACGTTGTACGCCACGTCCACCAGCAGCGCCACGACGCCTACCCACCCGGCCGAGGCCGCATACTCGACGCTCCGCGCGGCGGCGACGACCCACTGCACGGCGCTGAGCAGGATCAACCCGCCGACGATCACGAGGCCGAGCAGCCACCAGGGGGCCGTGCGCGGGTCGCCGCCGCCGGCGGCGAGACGGCGCTCGAGGGGACGGAGGACCGGCGTGGCCTGGCGCGCGAGCCGCGCGAGCGGGTGGAACGGGGAGAGCTTGCCGGAGCGGATGCCCTGGAGTACCAGGGCCACCAGGGCGGCGAGGAGCGCCGCCGCGAGCACGGCGATCCGGAGGACGGCGAGGAGGGTGTCGGTCACCCGCGGAATCTATCCGCGGTCAGCCGCCGACGGTGAAGTCCCGGGCGGTCCCGTCGGCGAGGCGGCAGGTGACGGTGTAGGCGCCGCCGTTCAGCATCGAGTCCTCAAGCACCTGCTTGGTGGCGGCGCACTCGCGGACGGCGTGGTCGGCCGGCTGCCGGAACGCCGCGGTGATGGTCGGCACCTTGGCGCTCACCGAGAGCCGGCGCACGGTGGTGTGGGTCAGGCTGTCGATGCCGGCGGCGGGGAGGTTGCGGGGGAATTGGCCGAAGTGCGAGCTGCTGTAGCTCATCACCTGGTCTTCGAGCTGGAAGATCTCGCGCCCGAGCTGGGCGGCCTCGGCCTGGGCGCGGGCGTCGTCCGCCGAGGTGGCGGGTGGGGTCGCCGTATCGGCGGGTCCGGCGGGGGCCTTGGAGCCGCAGGCGGCGAGGCCGGCGGCGACGAACAGCGCGAGCGGGACCCGCATCGTCACTCCATCGCGAATTCGCGGTTGAAGACGACTTCGAACGCGAACGTCTTGGCCCGGCTCCTGGTCTCGATCAGCTCGCAGATGCGCCGGAGCCTTTCCGGGATGCCGAGGATCTTCTCCTGCGCCTTGCGGCCGAGCTCGCCGAGCCCGTCGAGGGTCTCGATCTTCCAGTGGCGGATCTGCTCCTCGACGATGCGCAGGTAGTCGCGCGGGCCGTAGATCCCCTGGCGGCGGATGACGTCGGCCAGCTCGCGGAACCCGGCCACCGTGTGCCCCGGCATGTCGATGCTGGGCAGGATGAACGAGGCGGAGTGGAGCGCCTCGTCGGGGTCGCGCTTCAGGATCTCGGTGAAGACGGTCCGGTAGAACGCGAAGTGCCGGGCCTCCTCGCTCGCCACGTTGGCGAGCACCTCGCCGAGGATCGGCTCGTACTCGCCGCAGATCCGGCCGGTGTTCGCGTGGCTCACCTGGGTGGCGCGCTCCTGCACCGTGGTGTAGACGAAGACCCGGTACGGGTCCTTGTCCCACTCGGGGTTGAAGCCGCTCCGGATGTAGTTGAACTGCAGCTCCTCGAGCTTCCGCAGGTCCACCAGCCGGGTGTCGCGGATGTAATCGTGGAGGATGGCGCCGTGGCGGTCCTCCTCCGCGGTCCAGAGGTTGTTCCACGACTGCCAGTGGCTGTCGTCGCCGAGGTACACCGCGAGCAGGCGGTGGAAGTGCGGCAGCCCCTCTTCGGTCAGCAGGTTGAGGGAGAGCGCGGCCCGGGCGGCGTCGGGGATCCCCTCCGCGTGCTTCCGCATCGTCTCCGCGTGGGTGACGGGGCAGGTATCGGGCTTGGGCGACAGGAGTTCGTGCGGGAACCAGAGCGGGCGCTTGGCCTCGTGCGCCGCCATCATTTCCCGGACCTTCGGCTCGAGATCCCGGAGGACCTCGATCTTCCGGAACAGCGTCCGGGCGGCGTCGGTGAGTGTCATGCCCGTAAGTTCGCTCCCGGGGCCGGTTTGCGATAGTGCCCCGGGGGGAACGCTCACCCCGCGGCGGGGAGGCGCTTCTCCATCAGCACCCACGCTCCCCGGCCGACGTAGTCGTCGCGCCGGACCACTTCGCGCCAGCCGAGGCCCGCGTACACGTCGGCCGACTCGAAATCGTTGGTCCAGAATTCGGCGAGGTGGGCCCCCGCCTCGATGGCGCGGTGTTCGAAGGCCTCGAGGAGCTGGAGGCCGTAACCCACGTGCTCGAGCGCTTCCTCGACCGCGAACTCCAGCAGGTGGGCCACGCCGCCGCGGAGGTAATAGCGGACGCCGCCGACCCAGTCGCCGATGTCGTCGGAGAGGATGAGGTAGCGGTCCTGGTAGGAAAGTTGGGCGCCGCTGGCGGCGTCCTGGCGCTCGACGAGGTCGGCGAACCAGGCGGCGAACTCCTCGCCCTGGTCCATGTCCCGGATGGTCAGTTCGCTCACGCAGACTCCCGGTGGGCGCGCCCGGGGGGGACCGGCACACGCCGCAAGGAGGTCAGGAAGCAATCGCGGTGCCAACCCCGGCGAAGGGCGGGCACCGCGTTGTCAGTGAACGACTTGCGGCAGGTGGGAGCGCGGCGGCACGGGCGCGCCGGGGGGCGGCCCGCGTGGCTCCCTGCAAGAGCGTCAGGCGGCGTGCCTGCAGGTCTTCCGGCTCGGGATCAGGTCGCCGCAGTTGATGGATTCCGCCATCCCCTGCGCGATCGGTCCGCACGCCGTGGTCTGCGCCGACCGCGCCGCCTCGGCGTCGGTCGCGCCCGTCGCGCTGGCGCAGTTGCTCCGGCCGTTGAACGTGACGCAGACCTCGCACTCCTCGCGCTGCGCCGAGAGCGTCGAGTAGAAGAGGAGGGCGCCGAACACGGCGACCACCACGATGGTGATGAGGGTGGAACGTTTCACGGCCATACGAGCCTCCCGTTCAATGATCTCCGTCCGCCTGCCCGTCCGTCCGCCGGTCCGCCGGTCCGCCCGTCCGCCCGTCCGCCCGTCCGCCTGTCCCCCCGCTCACCCCCGCAACGCCCCCACCAGGCCGAACAGTCCCGGGATCAGCCACACCACCGCGGTCGCCAGTGCCGCCTGCCGGCCGGTGACCTTGCCGGTCACCTTGAGGCCGATTGCGAGCACGACCGTGCTCCAGATCGTGAACAGGTCGAGCCGGTTGGCGAGGAGCAGCAGCACCTTGCTCGTCGTGTCGGGGTCGAGGAACCGCGCCGGCCCGATGCTGAGCGAGGCGAAGCCCTTGATGCGGTCGGGCGAGAGCACCAGCGGCTGGATGACGAGGAGCGCCATCCCGACGATCCGCGGGAAGTAGGCGTAGGTGGCCACCATCCAGGCCGCGCCGACGTCCTCCTTCGCGCCGACCATCTTGCCGCAGAGCCAGAGGATCGGCCCCAGGAAGAGCACGGCGATCGGCGCGCCGAAGACGAGGCCGACGGCGGCCATCGTCTGGCCGAAGCTCCGGCCCTTCTCGAGCTGGTCGGGGGTCAGCTGGGGGTTGGCCTTCATCGCGTTGGCCATCCCGCGGGCGAATTCCGCGTCGAGCGCCGGCTGCAGCAGCCCCTTGCCGCCGAATCCGATGGCCGCGATCAGCACCGTGAGCACCAGGAGCGGCACCCACACCACCGGCTCCTTGAGCCGGCGGGTGAACACCGCCGTCGGGGCGTAGAAGATGTCGAGGAAGTCCTCCCACACCGGCGTGGACTCGGCGGGAGAGAGCGGCGGGGGCGTCGGGATGGCTGTCATGGGGGGTCGGGGGGGTGAGGGGTCGGTATCCGCTATCCGCTATCGGCTATCCGTCTATTCGCCCACTCGTCGGTGTCCGCACCTCGTCGGCCACCCATCGTGCGTACGACGGCAACGCCTCCGCCGGCAGGGCGACGATCTCGGGCAACTCGTAGGGATGCAGTGCGGCGATCCGGTCGCGGATGGCGGGCCACCGGTCGGCGCTGGTCTTGGCTTCGCAGCGCCACTCGTCTGCCCGCTCGACGGCGCCCTTCCAGCGATAGGTGCTGGCCACCGGTCCGGTCACCTGCACGCAGGCGGCGAGGCGCTCCTCGACCAGCGCCGCCGCGATCCGGTCGGCGGCCTCCCGGGAGGGAAGGGTGGTCACCACGAGGAGCAGCGACGACACCGGACCTCCGGGCCGACCTGGCTACTTGGCCGGGATGGCGGTCTCGGCGCCGTGCTTGCCGTCGGTGATCGGGTCCACGCCGACCACCCAGCCGCTCTTGAACTTGACCGTGAGGAAGTGCGCCTGGCTGTCGGCCACGACGTCCACCACGTCCGGCTGCTTGCGGGCGTAGTCGAGGACGGTGGCGTACTGGTCGGCCGTGGAGAGCCCGTGGTCGGCGCCGAGTTCGCGGCCGATGGCGATCGCCTCGGCCTGCTCGCGCCCGTAGGCGGCGTAGCGGTCGGCCGGGATCAGGCCGGCCTGGCCGGCGAGCGGGCTGTACGTGTCGTAGGTCCGGCAGGCGGCCAGGCCGACGAGCAGGGCGAGCGGAACGAGGGTGCGTCGCATAAGCAGGGTCCGGATCGGGGCTGGGCCCGGGTTGGTTTGATGAAGTCCTAATGTAACCCGTCTGGCCGGATTCCGGGGGAGACCGCTAAAATCCGGGCATGCCGATCCGCCTCCGTTCGTCCCTGCTGCTCGTCCTCGCCGCCGCGGCGCCCCTCCGGGCCGGGCTGGCCGCCCAGGCCCCCGACACCGTCCCGGCCGCCGCCGCGACGCACCAGCTCCGCGGGGCCCCCATCCGCTGGTGGCACGTGGCCGTCGCCACCGGCGTGGTCTTCGCCGCCTCGGCGGGCGACGACGCCATCCGCGACCTGGCCCAGAACCACAACACCCAGACCGACCGTGACGTCGCGACCGCGGTGCAGCACTTCGGGTCGGGCGTCATCCCCGTCGCCGTGCCGGTCGCGATGATCGGGGCGGGGCTCATCGCCCACAGCCCGAACCTGGCCCGGTCGGGGGGGCGGGTGGGCGCGAGCCTCATCGTCGGGTCGGTCATCGCCGAGGCGCTCAAGGAGGCCATCGGGCGGGCCCGGCCGTACCAGGCGCCCGGCACCACCGGGTTCAAGCCGTTCTCGGGGCGGGCCTCGATGCCGTCGGGGCACACGATGGCGGCGTTCGCGCTGGCTACCTCGCTCTCGGACGAGATCCATCGGCCGTGGGCCACGGCGGGCCTGTACACTCTCGCAGCCGGCACCGGCGCCTCGCGCATTGTGCTCAACGCGCACTGGTTCAGCGACGTCGTGGCCGGCGCCATCGTGGGCACCACCGCGGCCAAGCTGGTGAACGGGAAGTGGCGTCTCTTCCGGATGCAGCCCCCGCAGTTCCTCATCGGCCCCGACCGCGCCGGTCTCCGGTGGACCTTCGGCCCCTTGCGGATGGGGGCGGGCGGGCTGCAGCGTTAGGGCATGAGTAAGCCCAGGGTGCTCGTCATCGACGACGACAAGACGATGTGCGCCGTGATGAACGCGGCGCTGCGCGCCGGCGGATTCGACGTGACCACCGCCTTCGACGCCGCACAGGGGTTCATGTTCGCCCAGAAGGATCCCCCCGACCTGATCCTGCTCGACCTCAGCATGCCGGCGGGCGGCGGCGCGCAGGCGTGGCGCCGGCTGCAGATGTCGGCCCACACCCAGACGGTTCCGGTCATCTTCGTGACCGCCGAGGCCCGCCCCGGGTTCGAGGAGGAGGTCCGGGCGCAGGGCGCCATCGGGTTCATCGCCAAGCCGTTCGATCCCACCACGTTCGCCGGCCGGGTCCGGGAGATCGCGGGACTCGCGTGAAGCGCGCCGCGACGGCACTCGCCGTCATCCTCCTCGCCGGCGCCGTGTCGGCGGCGCCGCTCGCGGCCCAGCGCCTTACCGTGTTCAACGCCGGGTCGCTCGCCCGGCCGTTCCGCGAACTCCTCGACAGCTTTGCCGTGGCACACCCCGGCGTCACGCCGGCCCAGGAGAACGCCGGCTCGCTCGAGCTGGCGCGCCGGATCTCCGAGCTCGGCCGGATCCCCGACGTCATCGCCGTGGCCGACGTGGACGTCATCCCCAAGGTGCTGATCCCGAAGGACGCCGGGTGGTACGCCGCGTTCGCGCGGAACGAGATGGT
>CAMLHU010000137.1 GCA_946479825.1 uncultured Gemmatimonadota bacterium | reverse complement strand
AACTGGTGCAGCACTTCCTGCCGGGGGTATCGCTGGTGCCCGGAATGGTCGTGGCCATCGATCAGGCCCACGAGAAGGGGTGTTCGTATATGGCGTTGGGGTGAGGGAAGCTTGGAGCTTGGAGTCTGGAGCTTGGAGCGTTGGGCGCACCTGACTTAGCCCCAAGCTCCAAGCCCCAAGCTCCAGACTCCAGGCTCTACCCCCTCCGCCGCGCCACCTCCAGCACCACGCGGGCCTGGATCATCTCGATCCCGATCCGGTTGTGGCCCCCTTCGGGGACGATGATGTCAGCCCAGTGGCGGGACGGCTCGACGAATTCGAGGTGCATCGGGCGGACGGTGGAGAGATATTGGCGGATGATGGAGTCCACCGTTCGGCCCCGTTCGGCGACGTCGCGCTGGAGGCGGCGGATGAAGCGGACGTCGTCGGGGACGTCGACGTAGATCTTGATGTCGAACAGCGCCCGGAGCCGGGGATCCACGAACAGCATGATCCCGTCCACCAGGACCACGTCCCGAGGCTCCACCCGTTCGGCCCGTTCGGCCCTGGTATGTTGGGAGTAGTCGTAGGTCGGCTTGTCGATCGGCTTCCCGGCGGCGAGCTGCTCGATCTGCGACACCATGAGGTCGGTGTCGAACGCGTCGGGGTGGTCGAAGTTGAATCGGGCGCGCTCGTCGTAGGTCAGGTGCTTGAGGTCGCGGTAGTACGCGTCCTGGTCGATGAACGCGGCGTCCACGCCACCCAGGGCGTCGAGGATCGCGCGCGCCACCGTGGTCTTCCCTGAGCCCGACCCGCCGACGATGCCGATGATGAGGGGACGTTGAGGCATCGGGGGAATGTAGGGGCGCCCGGCGGACGGTGACAGGTGCCCTCCCGTCTCAATGCTCACGTCTCACTTCTCCCTTCTCACTTTTCACTTCTCACATCTCCCTCTCCTTGCTCCCTCCCTCCGACCTCCCGCACATCCCGCCCGCCGACCTGGCCGTCGTCCCCGTCGAGCGGTCCGAGACCATCCCGTCCGCGTGGTACGTGGATCCGCGGTTCCACGTGCTCGATCGCGACGCGGTCTTCGGCCGCACCTGGCAGGCGGTGGGGCGGCTCGACCAGGTGGCGGCGCCGGGACAGTTCCTCGTCGCCTCGGTCGCGGACGAGCCGATCATCGTGGTGCGCGGGAAGGACGGGATCCTTCGCGCCTTCTTCAACGTCTGCCGGCATCGCGGCGGGCCGCTCGCGGTGGCCGACGGTCAGGCCAACGCGCTCCGGTGCCAGTACCACGGCTGGACGTACCTGCTCGACGGATCGCTCCGCGGCGTGCCGCAGATGGACCGGTGCGAGCTCTTCGACCGGAAGGACTTCGGGCTCCGCCCGGTGCATCTCGACGTCTGGGAAGGGCTCGTCTTCGTCCACCTGGGAGAAGCGCCGCGCCCGGTCGCGGAGACGATGGCGGGCATCGTGGAGCGGATCGCCCCGGTGCGGCTGTCGGACCTCAAGTTCGCCCGACGCGTGACCTATGAGGTGGGGTGCAACTGGAAGGTGTACGTGGACAACTACCTCGAGGGGTACCACGTCCCGTTCGTGCACCCCGAACTCGCCACGCTGCTCGACTACGGCTCATACACCACGGAGACCTTCGGGCAGTACTCGCTGCAGTGGAGCCCGATGACCGGCGACGGAAGTCCCTACGACACCCGGGGCGGCACGGCCACGGCCTACTACTACTTCATCTTCCCCAACCTGATGCTCAACATCCTTCCGGGTCGTCTCCAGACCAACGTCGTCCAGCCGCTGGGACACGACCGTTGCCGGGTGGTGTTCGACTACTTCCAGGCCGATCCAGCGTCGGCCGAGGCCCGGGAGCGGCTGGCGGCGGATGTGGAGTACAGCGACCGGGTGCAGGAGGAGGATCGGGAGATCTGCGAGCACGTCCAGCGGGGACTTTCGAGCCGGGCATACGACCGCGGGCGCTTCTCGCCGGAGATGGAGGTGGGGGTGTATCACTTCCAGACCCTGCTCAAGGGCGCGTACGCGACCATTCTGCCGCTTCGGGGTAGTTAGGTTACCACTGACCCTCGCCTGGCCTTCCGATGACCGCATCCTCCGAACCCCGCGCCCCGCTCCCCCTTCCCGAAGGCGGACGGGGCGTGCTGCCGTTCCTGCCCCTCCTCTACGTCGCGTGGGCCGACGGGAACCTCGAATCCACCGAGATCGAGCAGGCGCGGCGCGCGCTCGCGGAGATCCCCGACCTGTCCCCGCCCGATCGCGCCGCGCTCGAGCGCTGGCTCGACCCGGCCGCGCCCCCGTCCGCCACCGACCTCCAGGACCTCCTCGCCCTCATCCGCCGCACGGCCCGCCAGCGCCGGACGACCGCGCAGCACTCGCTCGCAGCGCTCGGCGCCGCGCTCGCCGGCGAGGACCACGGGCCGGCCGTCGCGCGGGCGCTCAAGGAGCTGGAGGAGGCCGTCGGCGTCTCCGGCCGCGAGGCGTCCCGCGCGCTCCTCGCGGTCGCGCTCCCGCCGGAAGCGCCCGCGCTCCCGCCGCCGGCGTTCGACGTCGCCGCGCTCACGGCGTGGTTCGATCGCGACTTTCCCGAGACCCGGCGCCGCCTGCGCCAGCGCCTCCGCGATCCGGCCTTCCGCTACCGCTACGCCCTCCCCACCGACGAGTACCGCGAGCTGGTGTTCGACTGGGTCCGGCTCCTCGCCAAGGATGGCTACGGCGCGCTCGGCTTCCCCCGGAAGTTCGGCGGCGGCGAGGACCTCGGCGCCTTCATCGCCACGTTCGACACCCTCGCCCTCCACGACTTCAGCCTGGTGGTCAAGTTCGGCGTGCAGTTCGGGCTCTTCGGCGGGAGCATCTTCCAGCTGGGCACCGAGCGTCACCACGCCAGGTACCTGAAGGAGATCGGCACCGCCGCGCTCCCGGGGTGCTTCGCGATGTCGGAGCTGGGCCACGGGTCCAACGTGCGCGACGTCCGCACGGTGGCCCGGTACGACCGCGACGCCGGCGAGTTCGTCATCCACACCCCGGACGACGGCGCGAGGAAGGAGTGGATCGGCGGCGCCGCCAGGCACGCGCGCCTCGCCACGGTGTTCTGCCAGCTGGAGGTGGACGGGCAGGAGTTCGGCGTCCACGCCATCCTGGTCCCGATCCGCGACGCCGGCGGCCGCCCGATGCCCGGCGTCCGGATCGCGGACTGCGGCGAGAAGGAAGGCCTGAACGGCGTGGACAACGGACGGCTCTGGTTCGACCAGGTCCGGGTGCCGCGCGAGAATCTGCTCAACCGGTTCGCCGACGTGACGGCCGACGGGAAGTACGTCTCGCCGATCGCGAGCCCGTCCCGCCGCTTCTTCACGATGCTCGGCACGCTCGTCGCCGGGCGGGTGAGCGTCGGGTCCGCGGCGCACAGCGCCGCGAAGACCGCCCTCACGGTGGCCATCCGGTACGGCGCCAGGCGCCGGCAGTTCGGCCCGGAGGGGGCGGCCGAGGTGCCCCTGCTGGCCTACCGGACCCACCAGCTGCGGCTCCTGCCCGCGCTCGCGACGACCTACGCGATCGATGCCGCCCTCAAGGAGCTGGTCGCGCGCTACGTCCGGCGCACCGACGACGACCGTGAGGTCGAGACCCTGGCGGCCGCCCTCAAGGCGTTCAGCTCCTGGCACACCATCGAGACCATCCAGGCCGCCCGGGAGTGCTGCGGCGGCCAGGGATTCCTGACCGTCAACCGCATCGCCCCGCTCCGGGCCGACCTCGACGTCTTCACCACCTTCGAGGGGGACAACACGGTCCTGATGCAGCTCGTGGCCAAGGGGCTGCTCACGGCCTACCGCCACCAGTTCGGCGAGCTCAAGCTCGCCGGCGCCCTCCGGTACCTGGGCCGCGGCGCCGCCCAGGCGCTCGCGACCCTGGACCCGGTGACCCCGCGCCTCACCGATGCGCGCCACCTCCGGGACCCGAAGTTCCACCGCACCGCCTTCCGCTATCGCGAGGAGCGCCTGCTGGCCTCGGCCGCCCGGCGGCTCAAGCGCCGGCTCGACGAGGGCCGGGATTCGTTCGATGCGCTGAACGAGGTCCAGGACCACCTGGTGACCCTGGCCGCGGCGCACGCCGAACGCGTGGCGCTGGAGGCGTTCGCGGATGCCCGGGCCGGCATCGCCGACGCCGGGGTGCGGGCGCAGCTCGACCGGCTGGGCACGCTGTATGCCGTGAGCCGGCTGGTCCGGCACGAGGGGTGGTACCTGTCCTGCGGCTACTTCGAAGGCGGCAAGGCGCGGGCGCTCAGGGCGCTCGAGGCGGAGCTCTGCGCCGAGGTGCGCCCCCACGCCGTGGCGCTGGTGGACGGCTTCGGGATCCCCGACGAGGTGCTGGCCGCGCCGATCGCGTTCACGGCGCTCCCGGCGAGCGAATGAGGAGCATATGCGCATGAACGACCGTATCCGGCAGGACCTTGGGCGGACGCCGCTGGCGCTCGTCGCGTCGGCGTGCCTGGCCCTCGCGGCCTGCGCGGTCAACCCCGCCACCGGCGAACGCCAGTTCATGCTGGTGTCCGAATCGCAGGAGATCTCGCTGGGCCAGCAGGGCGCCGCCGACACCCGGCAGTCCATCGGCCTCTATCCCGATTCCTCGCTCCAGGCCTACGTCTCGGCGCGGGGAATGGAGATCGCGGCGCGCTCGGAGCGGCCGAACCTCCCCTGGTCGTACCAGGTGGTGGATGACCCGGTGGTCAATGCGTTCGCGCTCCCGGGCGGCCCGGTGTTCATCACCCGCGGCATCCTGGCGTACTTCAACTCGGAAGCCGAGATGATGAGCGTCATCGGCCACGAGACCGGCCACATCACCGCCCGGCACTCCGCCAAAGAGATGAGCCGCCAGCAGCTCCTCGGGGGACTGCTCGGCGTGGGGAGCATGCTCTCGGCCGACATCGCCAGGTACGCCGGCGTCGCCGGGCAGGGGCTCCAGCTCCTGTTCCTCAAGTATTCTCGCGACGACGAGGCGCAGGCCGATGCACTCGGCTTCCGCTATATGGTGGCGGACGGGTACGATCCCCGCGCCATGGCGCGGATGTTCACTACCCTCGGCCGGCTCTCCGGCGGGGCGGGGGAGCGCATCCCCGAGTGGCAGTCCACTCACCCCGATCCGGTCAACCGTCTCGCGGCCACCGAGCAGCGCATCAAGGGCGTCACCACCGACCTCGACAAGCTCAAGCTCGACCGCGACAGCTACCTACGGCGGATCGACGGGATCGTCTTCGGCGACGATCCCCGGAACGGGTACTTCGACGGCGCGAGGTTCTATCACCCGCGGCTCAAGTTCACGTTCGTCTTTCCGGCCGGATGGGCCACCCAGAACCAGAACCAGGCCGTCGTCGCGATCAGCCCGAAGCAGGACGCTGTGGTCGTGCTGTCGACGGCCGGCACCGCGGCGCCGGCCGCCGCCGCGCGCGCGTTCCTCGGCCAGCAGGGGATCCAGGCCGTGACGGAATCTGACGTCACCGTCAACGGGCTGCCGGCGCACGGCGCCACCTTCACCGCTACGACCCAGAACGCCGACATCGCCGGACGCGCGCTCTGGGTGTCGCTCGACGGCGCCACCTACCAGATCCTGGCCTACACCACGGCCGGCGCCTATTCCACCTATGCCGCCGCCTTCGGGCAGTCGCTCCCGACCTTCGCGCGCCTGACCGATCCCGCCAGGCTCGCGGTCCAGCCGAAGCGGATCCACGTCGTGAAGCTCGCGTCGGCCCAGACCATCGCCCAGGTGGCCGCGGCCCAGCAGAGCGCCGTCCCGGCCGACCGGCTGGCGGTCATCAATGGAGTGGAGGCGGGAGAGGTGCTGCCGGCGGGGACGCTGGTGAAGGTGGTGAGGTGAACGGTAAACGGTGAAGGGTAAGCGGTAAGGAGTGAGCGGTGAGCGGGGGTGCGCGGGCCATCACTAACCCCTGACCCCTGGCCCCTGACCCTTAACTCCTGACCCCTGACCCCTGACCGCTCACCGCTCACCGCTTACCGCTTACCGCGCTACGAGACCCGCTTCGTCTTCCGCTTCAGGAAATCCATCAGGATGAATTGCCCGAGCGAGAGCGTGTTGGTGAAGTAGGCCTTGCCGCGCGAGATCTCGGACACGCGCTTCACGAACTCCACCAGCGCGCGGTCGCGGGCGAGCATGAAGGTGTTGATCA
>CAMLHU010000136.1 GCA_946479825.1 uncultured Gemmatimonadota bacterium | reverse complement strand
GTCCTCTACCTCGACCTCCATCCGGACACCGCGGGCGGCTATCCGCGGAACGACAACTCGCTCCGCTGGATCCTCCCTGCGCGGCCCAACCACCCGCGCTGGCGGTCGATCGTGACGCCGCTGTCCCAGACCGGCACCGACCTGTCCAACGCCGAGTACCTCGAGTTCTGGGTCTACGAGGACCCGCAGAACGCTTCCGCCGATTCGGCGGGGACGCGCGTGGTCCTCGACGTCGGGTCGGTCAACGAGGACGCGCTCGCCGTGGTGCCCGAGAGCCTGGCCATCTCCCCCGCGGGCGACTCGACCTTCCACGGGCGGCGCTACTCCGGCGTGGGCCGGCTCGACACCGAACGGGAGCCGACCGGCGTCTTCAACGCGGCCGACGACGACAACGGCGTCCTGGCCGACCGACCCGACTCGCTCTGGGTGAACGGCCAGCTGGTGACCGACCAGCCGCTCTGCCGGCAGCAGCTCGGCGCGGCGGTCCCGGTCTATCCGTGGGGCGACCTCGGCTCGCGCTGCACCAACGGCAACGGCACGCTCGACGGCGAGGACCTGAACGGCGACAACGTCCTCAACGCCACCGGCGCGAACGACAACGTCCAGCGTTACATCGTGGACCTCGCCAACTCGCCGTACTTCGTCCGCGCGGGCGGCAGCGGCTGGCGGCTGTATCGGGTCCCGCTCGCCCGGCCGGACGCCGTGATCGGCTCCCCCAACCTCCGCCTGGTGCAGCAGCTGCGCGTCACGGTCGCGACCCCGCCGACCGCCGGGGCGGAACGCGAGGCCAAGTTCGCGCTGGCCCGGATGCGGTTCGTGGGCGCCTCCTGGATCCGGCGCTCCGCGACGGTCATCGACGGGCTGAGCGGCTCGATCGGCGCCCCCAACGGCCAGGTGACGAGCTCGGTCGTCTCCACCGAGGATCACGACCTGGGCTACACCTCGCCGCCCGGCGTGGTGAACCAGACCGACCAGAAGGACGTCGTCCAGAACGGCGTCCAGGTGAACGAGCGGTCGCTTCGGCTGCTCGGCACCGACCTGCACCAGGGCCAGCGCGCGGAGGCGTATTACCGGTTCCCCGCCGGCCCCCAGAACCTGCTCAAGTACCGCACCCTCCGGATCTGGTTCCGCGGCCGTGGCCCCGGCTGGGACGACGGCGAGCTGCAGGCCGTCTTCAAGGCCGGCACCGACGACCGGGACTTCTACGCCTACCGCGTCTCGGCCTCGACCACCACCTGGCTCCCCGAGGTGCGGATCGACCTCGACACCTGGCGCCGCCTGCGGGCGCAGATCGAGGTGGCGTGGCTCACCGGGCATCCGCCGAGCGGCGCGCAGGCGTGCGGCGCGGGAGACACGCTGGCCTACGTGGCGTGCGACGGCCCGTACCTGGTGCAGGTCGGCAACCCGGGGATCAGCCCGCCCAACCTCGCGGCGGTGCAGGAGATCTCCGCGGCGATCTATCGCGTGAGCGAGACCACGGCCATCCCCGAGGCCGAGCTCTGGGTGGACGACATCCGGATGACCGACCCCGTGAGCGCGCTTGGCACGGCGTACGCCGTGTCCACGCATCTGGCCGCCTCCGACGTCGGCGACCTCTCGCTGTCGCTGACCCACCAGGACGGGAACTTCCAGCAGCTGGGCCAGAGCCCGACGTACCAGAACAGCTCGATGGCCCAGCTCAGCACGTCGTGGCGGCTCGACCGGTTCCTGCCGAAGTCGTGGGGGCTCTCGGCGCCGTTCACCGCCACGTACAGCCGGTCCACCACCGACCCGCAACTCCTCGACGGGACCGACCTGAACGGGGCCGACCTCGTCGGCCTGCGGCGCCCGAGTTCGGACGCGCTCGCCCTGGGCCTCGGGCTCCACCACGTGGCGCGGAGCCGGGCGTGGCTGGCCCGGGCGCTCTGGGATCCGCTCTCCCTCAACGGCTCCCTGAGCCGCGGCTCGGCCACCGCCCAGCTCGCGACTTCGACGTCGAACTCATACCGGGTCGCCGCGACCTACTCCGCCTCGCCGGGGACGCGGGGCATCCCCCTCGACCTGAGCGGGATCGTCGGCGTGCTGCCGGGTTTCCTGCGGAACGGGACCATCGGGCGGGCCCTGCGCCACCCGACCCTGCGCTGGTCCCCGCTCAACGTGCGGTGGTCGAGCGCGGTCTCCCGCGACCAGGGCGACTACCTGTCGTACCAGGTCCCCGTGGCCCAGGCCTCGGACAGCCTGGTCACGGCGAGCGAGGCGCTGACCCACCTGTGGCGGAACACCGCCGGCCTCACCCTGGTGCCGTTCCAGATGCTCACGGCGTCGGCCGACCTCGCGTCCACCCGCGACCTCCGGACCTACTCCGATTCCACGCCGCTCGGCCGCCTGGCCGGGGCCTCGCGGCAGGGCTTCCTCGGCCTCGACGCCGGCGTGGAGCGCGACCGCCAGATCTCGACCACCGTGAGCCTGACGCCGACGCTCGCGAACTGGCTCAAGCCGCGCTACATCCGGAGCAGCTTCTTCCAGCTCAATCGCTACCTCACGGGACGCCAGCCGATCCGCTCGCTCGACGACACCGCCGGCGTCTTCCTGCTGCCGAAGACCATCAGCAACGCCCAGACGATCGAGTACGGCGCGACGGTGGACCTGGCGCAGGCGTTCGGCGACGCCTTCGGCGCCACCAGCGGGCCGGCCCGGGCGATGCGGCGCTTCCGGCCGATCGACCTCTCGCGCCGGACCATCCTGAGCTCCACCTTCGACCTCCCGCCCTTCGAGCCTGACCTGGGCTACGAGCTCGCGGCGGGCGGGCTCGACGGATTCCTGGCGCAGGGCGGGCAGACCGCGATCGCCGCGAGCGACGTCACCACCGACGCGCTCCGCGTCACCGCCGACCTCCCCGGCGGGCTCTCGCTCTCGGCCTCCTACGGCCAGACCGCCACCGCCCGGTACAGCAGGTTCGGGACCGGCCTCACCCGGACCGACACCCGCCAGACCGACTGGCCGGTCGGCTCGGCCCGGCTCACCCACGCGTTCACGAGCGGCCCGGTGGCCGTGGCCACCGGCGGCGTCGCCGTCCGATACTCGTACGGGTCGGCCACCACGCCGTCCGCGGTCGGGCCCCCGACCTCGGGGCAGACCCGGAACTCGTCGGTCGCGCCCGACGCGACCTTTACCTTCCGGAACGGGCTTTCCCTCACGGTGAGCTACGCGCTCGCGGGGCAGCGGATGGACAACGCCGGCAGCTCCACCCGCACCGACCAGGGGACCCTCACCACCACGCTGAACGACGTCTTCCGGCTGCCGGAAAGCCTGAGTCGCCGCCGCAAGCAGGCCCGCGCCTCGCTCACCGCCGTCCGCACCACGGCCGTGACCTGCCTTGAGACCTCGGCGCAGCCGGGGTGCCAGACGGTGTCCGATTTCCGGCGCACCGACGTGAGCGGTGGCATATTCACCGACGTGCTGCCGCTGGCCGAGGCGGGGCTCTCGTTCGGGTACACGCTCAACGACGTCCGCCAGCTGAGCCAGCGCACCAGCAACCTGTTCGTGAGCGTCAGCCTCAACATCCAACTCACCTCCCAGGGCTACCGATGATCCGCCCCCTTCCCGTGGCACTCCTCCTCCTGGCCGGCTGCGCCTCGACCGCCGCGCCGCCGTCCCGCGAGTTCGACGGCGCGCAGGCGATGCGCTACGTCGAGACCCAGCTCGCCTTCGGGCCGCGGATCCCGGGCACCGCCGGCCACGACGCGATGGCGCGCTGGCTCGACTCGCTGCTCCGCACCCGCGCCGACACCGTCGTGGTCCAGGCGTGGACCCACACCCCGCAGCACGGCGCGCCGGTGGGGATGCAGAACTTCCTGGCCCGGTTCAACCCGTCGGCGACGCACCGCCTCCTGTTCGTGGCGCACTGGGACACCCGCCCGCGCGGGGACGGCCCGACTTCGAAGGACTCGACCGCGGCCGTCCCCGGCGCCGACGACGGCGCGTCGGGCGTCGCCGTCCTGCTCGGCATGGCCGACGCGATGAAGCAGATGCCCCCCGCCACCGGCGTGGACCTCCTCTTCGTGGACGGCGAAGACTTCGGCAGCTTCGACGTCCCCGGCCGCCCGGATGTGCTGGTCGGCGCGCGCTACTACGCGGACCACCTCCCGCCGGGGCCGCTCCCCGCCTATGCGGTGCTCTTCGACATGGTGGGCGACAAGGACCTCAAGATCAGCCCCGAGTCGTTCTCCCTCTCCGCCGCCCCTGATGTGGTGGAGCGGGTCTGGGGGATGGCCCGCACCCTGGGTCACGGCGACGTCTTCTCCTCCGCCCCGATCGGCGGGATCATCGACGACCACATCGAGCTCCAGCGCGTCGGCATCCGCGCCGTGGACGTCATCGACATCGACTACGGCTCGTGGCACACCAAGGACGACACCGCCGACAAGCTCAGCGTCGCGAGCCTCCAGGCGGTGGGGGACGTGGGGATGGGGCTGGTGCGGACGGAAAGGAGCCAGTAG
The DNA here is from genome assembly GCA_946479825.1 of uncultured Gemmatimonadota bacterium. The sequence continues at coordinate 1,706 of CAMLHU010000136.1, read as the reverse complement.
GGAAGGAGAAGAGGAGGAGAAGAGAAGAGGAGGAGAAGAAGAGGGGGTGGGGGGTTGTGCGGAGAGTTGGTCGCTGGCCATCGCGATGAATTGGCACCAGCGGGCGCGAAATTGATGACGGAGAGGGATCGCTTACGCGATATCCTCTCCGTTGTCAGTTATGGCCCGCGCGGAGCGCAGAAGTGCGGGCCTTGCATCCCCTCATTCCCTCGTCCCCTCATCCTCTCCTCCCCTCTTCTCCTCTTCGCCTCCTCCTCTCCTCCTCCCCTCTTCTCCTCTTCGCCTCCTCTCCTCCTCGCCTCCTCCTCCTCTCCTCCTCCCTCTCCCCCTCCTGACCCCTCGCTCCGCCGCTCTCACGCTGCTCGGCCTCGCCGCCGTCGGGCACCTGGTCATCCGCTGGCGGGGCGGGAGCGACCGCGCCCCGGGGGAGCTGCTGGTGGCGCCGAGGGAGGCGGTCTCGCCGGCGCGGCAGCGGGACAGCGCGCTCGCGGCCGCCCGTCCCCTCGGCCCCGACGAGCGGGTGGACCTCGACCGCGCCAGCGCGCGCGAGATCGAGCGGCTTCCCGGCGTCGGTCCCGCGCTCGCGGCGCGGATCGTCGGCTGGCGGACCGCGCACGGGGCGTTCGGCGGGCTCGCGCGGCTCGACAGCGTCCCCGGGGTGGGGCCGGCGATGCTTGCCAGGCTGGCGCCGCACGCCGCCTTTTCCGGGGTGCCGGCCGGGGGTGACTCGACCGCCGACGAGGTGGTCATCCACCTGCAGCCCGGTGAAGTGCGGCTCGACCGGCCGGAGCCGCCGGTCGAACCACGCCCGAAGCGTTCCCGGCGCCGCTGATGCGATGGTCGGGGGCCGCGCTCCCTTGACAGGGTGCGCTCGGCCAGTAGCTTCCGGAAACGGTGTAAACCGTTGTCATTCTTCACTCTCCACCTCTCCAGACCTCCATGGCGACTGCGGCAGCCGGCAACGAACGCCTGGGCGATATCCTCGTCCGCGAGGGGCTGATCAACCGTGATCAGCTCAACCAGGCGTTGGCCGAGCAGAAGACCTCCGGCCACCGGCTGGGGTTCGTCCTGGTCAAGCTGGGGCTGGTGCAGGAGCTCGAGGTCACCAAGGTCCTGGCCAAGCAGTACCGGATGCCGGCGGTGGACCTGTCGCGGTTCGAGGTGGACCCCAAGATCATCAAGCTGGTCCCGCCCGAGTTGGCGCTCAAGAAGTCGGTGCTGCCGCTCAAGCGCGAGGGCCGGACCCTCACCGTCGCGATGGCCGACCCGACCGACTCGGGGCTCATCGAGGACCTCAAGTTCATCACCCGGTACGACCTCTTCCCGGTCATCGCCGGGGAGTACACGCTGCGGAACCTGATCGAGAAGCACTACAACTCGGGCGACCAGCAGCTGGCCGACCTCCTCAAGGAGATGGAGGGGGAGGGCGAGACCGACGACGTCGAGGTGGTCAAGGAGGAGGAGGACGAGCAGGCCTCGCAGGCGCAGATCGACGACGCGCCGGTGGTCAAGCTCATCAACACCGTCCTCACCGAGGCCGTCAAGCGCGGGGCGAGCGACATCCACATCGAGCCGTTCGAGCACGAGATCCGGGTCCGGTTCCGGATCGACGGCGCGCTGCAGGAGATCATGAAGCCGCCCATCAAGATGAAGGCGGCGCTCACCTCGCGCGTGAAGATCCTGTCGCAGCTCAACATCGCCGAGCG
>CAMLHU010000135.1 GCA_946479825.1 uncultured Gemmatimonadota bacterium | reverse complement strand
TGGCGCTCCAGGAGCACATCCTTGATCTCCGCGGGATCGACGCCGCTCGCCTGGAGGAGCACCAGCAGGTGATAGAGCAGGTCGGCGGCCTCTCCCCTCAGAGCTTTCCGGCGCTCTCCGTCCCCTTCTCCCCGGGTGGCGAGGGCGACCGCGGCGATGGCGGCCTCCACCCCCTCCTCCCCCACCCGATCATACCCGTCCGACGACGCCTTCGGGTCCGCGTCGTTCCTGGTATTGACCACACCGATCACGCCGCGCCCGGTCTTGGGGTTGAAAAAGAAGAACGACCGGAACCCCGCCTGTTCCCCCGTGTGCCCCACCAGCGTGTCCGCCCCGCGCGGCAGCAGGAAGAACGACAACCCCATCCACTGCGGTGGCATCCCCGGCCCCGTCGCCTCATACCTCGGCCGCCACATCTCGGCCAGCGTCTTCCGGCTCAGGATCACGCTGTAGCGCCGCGCCAGCGCGGTGTCAGTCCCCGGATGGCCGATCAGGAACCCCATCCACGCGGCAAGGTCGCCCACGGGGGCGTTCCAAGCGCCGTTGGGACGGGTGATGCCGGGGTTGAAGTCGCGCCCATTGGCCACCACGGCGACGTGCCCCGCACTGTCGCGAGTGACGGTGTAGTTGTTGGACCGGTCGGCCGCGAGCCAGTAGGGAGTGGCGCCGAAGTAGCTATGGGTCAGGCCAAGAGGGGTCCAGACGTTCTTCTGGAGATAGGTCTCGAACGGATCGCCGGTCAGGTCCTCGACGATGCGCGCGAGATAGATGAACCCCGGGTTGCTGTACGAGAACCTGGTCCCCGGCTTGAAGTGGACCTCCTCGTACGGCATCATCGCGACCAGCTGATTCCAGGTGGTCGGCTCGAACGGCTCCCACGGCTTCCCTTGGGTCCAGGGCCAGGTCGGGTTCTGGAAGCCGGAGGAGTGCGACAAGAGCATCGCGACAGTGATCGAGTCCACCGCGCCGTACGGGTCGTGGATCTGCCGGAGCTCGGGGATCCAGCGGGTGACGGGATCGTCGAGCGAAAGAAGCCCGCGGTCGCGCAGCTGCATCACGGTGACGGCGGTGAGGGTCTTGGTGATGGATCCCCAGTGATAGATGGTCCGCTCGTCGGTGCGCTGCCCCCGATCACGGTCGGCCCAGCCGTACTCGTGATGTCGCACGATCCTGCCGTCCTGCACCAGGACGACGCTCCCGCCCACGACACTGTCGCTCTCGGCGTAGCGGTCGAAGTCGCGGACGAGCGACGACCAGTCAGGACGCTGTGCGGCGAGGGGCGTCGCGAGGAGGAGGGAGAGGAGGAGAGAGCGCATGGGAGGTGGGGTTAGAGCTAGGAGCTGGGAGCTTGGAGCTTAGAGCTTGGAGCTTAGAGCTAGGAGCTAGGAGCTAGGAGCTTGGAGCTAGGAGCTTGGAGCTAGGCGTTAGCCGCCGAGTCGGGCCAAGCCGGCGGCGACGGAGTCGCGGGCGGCCTGGTAGATCGGCTCGGGGGCGTTCCAGGCGGCGAGGGCGAACCGATAATGCGCCCGCGCGCTGTCGCGCTCGCCGGCGAGCTCGAAGGCTCGGCCGAGCGCGGCGTGGAGCTCGGTGCGGGTGACGTAGAGGTTGGGGCCGTCCACCGGGCCGCGCAACCCGGCCCGCAGCACCCGCGCGGCCTCGTCGTACTGCCGGAGCGCCAGCAGCGCCCGGCCGAGCTCGAGGTTGGTGCGGGTGTAGCCGATGGTGGGCGAGAAGATCGCCTGGCGGAACTCGCTTGCGGCGGTGAGCGGCTCGCCGCGGGCGCGGGCCAGGAGGCCCAGTGCGTGGTGATACAGCCGGCGGTCGCGGGCGTAGCCGCTCCGGGCGCCGCGGCGGCGGAGCTCGTCGGCCAGCCGGTGCACCGCTGCGGTGTCGTCGGCGGCGACGAGCGCGTTGGTGCGGAGCCCCTGGGCCCAGGTCCAGTGCCGGGCGGCAAGGGAGACAGTGGTGTCGTGGGTGACGGAGACGGTGTCGAACAGGGCCGCCGCGGCGCGCGGGTGCCCGGCCTCGAGCAGCGCCTGCGCCTGCAGCAGGCCCACCTCATAGCTCGGGTGCGGGCCGGGTTGGATGGCGTCGGTCAGCCGGCGCAGCTGGGCGATGACCTGCAGCGCCGTGTCGGGGCGCCCCTGCTCCCGGCGCAGGACCGCAAGCATCCAGAGCGCCTCGGTCCGCACGTCGAACGCGCCGTCGCGCGCGCGCCCGGCAAAGACGGTCTCCGCCTCGGCGAACCGTCCGGCCGGAATGAGCCAGATCCGCACCCGGCCGCCGTCTTAATGCGCGGGGTCGAGCCGAGCCACGACGCTGTCGGCAGCGCGCGCCTCGTCGAAGCGGCCGGCGTAGCCCAGCGTGGCCGCAAGCAGTCCCCACGCGCCCGGCGCCTTCGGGTTCTCCCGGATCCACTTCCGCGCCACCCGCTCGGCGGCCTCGAGCGAATCGGCCATCGTGTACGCCATCGCCATCCCGCTCGTCGCTTCGCAGGCCAGACAGCGCGGCGCCGTCGCGGTGAAGCCGCCGGGATCGAGCTCGATCGCGCGACGAAATGCGGCGACGGCGCCGGGGAAGTCGGCCAGAAGCCAGGTGCGCGAATCGCCGAGCCCGATGAACGCGCGAGGCTCGCTCGGGTAGCGGGTGGTGAGCGTCTCGGCGACGGCGAGCTGGGAGGGATCGTCCTTGGCGCGCCCCCAGCCGAGCTCGATGAGGAGCCGCTCGCGGTCGGAAGCGTGCGGGCCGAGCCGCCTGGCCTCGTCGAGATAGCGGAAGGCGAGGTCGCGGTCGGGGAAGGCGCTCATGCCGGCGAAGTACGCCGCCATCGCGAAGGTGGAGTCCTCGCTCAGCGCGGCGAGGAAGAGCTGGTGCGCCGCGCGCCCGTCGCCGCGGTACAGGTTGGCGAGCCCCTGGTCGTAGAGCCGGAGCGCCGCCAGCGAGTGGGTGGTGACCGTGGTCACCGAGCCCTCCGGGCGCGCCAGGCCGAACTGCGCGACGAGCTGGGTCGTCCCCGCGTCCACCAGCGTGAAGAGGTCGCCGGCCTGCACGGTGAAGGCGTCGCGCACCTGGCCGGTCGTGAGGTCCACCCGGCGGAGGTCGAGCCGGAGCGAACCGTCGTCCCGCCGGTAGAGCGCGCCATCCACCACCTGGTCGGCGCCCGCGCTCCGAGCCGCCGCGAGCGGGCCGCCGGGTCGGGTGGCGTTGAGCTCGAGCATCCGCTCGCCGCTCACCACCCGGAGCCCCGGCGTCCGCGCCAGGTTGGTGGCGAGGAGGTCGGCGAGGGGTGGGGCGAGGGAATCGCCCTGACCGGACCGGGCGCCGGTGTAATCGCGGATCTCGCCGACGGCGATGACCGGCTGGTGGGGCGCGGCCCGGTGCAGCACCACCCACGCGACCAGCGCGACGGCCGTCGCGGCGAAGCCGACCCACACGTATCGCCGCCGGCGCGCCGGCGACGGTGGGGGCGGACTTGGTGCCGCGGCAGGCTCTTGGAGCGGGGCCTCGGCCGCCGTGGTGTCGGGCGCCTTCCGGGGCGCCGCACTGGTCCGGAGCCGGGCCTCGAGGTCGCGGATCGAGTGGTCCGCCGACGCGCCGAGTTCCTGGTTAACGAGTTCGGCGTGGATGCGGGCGTGACGGAGCGCGCCGGCGCGGTCGCCCGCGGCGGTGAGCGCCTGCATATAGCCGGTCGCGTAGCGGGCGGAGAGCGGGTCGGGGGTGGCGAGCGCGCGCCACCACTTCACGGCGGCCGCGTGGTCGCGGCGTTCGTCGGCGGCCCGGGCCAGCTGCTCGAGCGCGTCGGTGTACTTGCGCGCGAGGGTCCCGCGCTCATCTTCAACCCACCGTTCGAACTCCCCCGCGCCCTTCACATAGACGCCGTCCAGGAACGGCCCCGCGTAGAGCCCGACCGCCTCCTCGAGCCGCCCGCCGGCCATGGCGGTGAGGAACGCCCCGCGATCGCAGCTGAGCGCGGCGAGGTTGAGCCGGAGCTCCGGGGTGTCGAGGAAGAGGTCCTCGCGGCCCAAGTCGCGCTTGAGGGCGTAGAGGGCCTGGGAGAGGATGCTCCGGGCGCGCTCCTCCTCGACGTCGGGCCAGAGGAGCCCGAGCACCTTTTCCCGGGTCACGCCGCGCTCCCCCGCCGCCCCGATCAGGGCGAGGAGCGCGAGCCGCCTCGGCTGGGTGGAGACCTCGGCCGACGCCGGGTCTTCCCGGCGCAGGGACAGGCCACCCAAAGTGATAAGGTGCAACACGTTACGAGATGAGCCCGGGAGCGGTGAGACCGCGGTGAGGGAGGGGTGAGCGCCGTCTCTATACTAGCCCCGCGCGCGCAGGACCGGCAAGCGCGCTCGCCCGCCACGGGGACGGCCCCGGGGGGTGGATCCGACCGGTACAAGGAGCATCCGATGCCGCAGTCGCACCGCTGGCGCCGTAGCTTCGGCGCGATCGCCCTGGTGATGGGCGGGGCAGTACTGGCCGGGGCCGCCCGTCCGGGCGCCAAGCCCACGGTCCGGACCGTGGTCGTCACGACCCACGACTTCGCCTTCGATGCGCCGGACACGCTGGCCGCCGGCCCGACCGAGATCCGGCTCCACAATATGGGGCCGAGCCTGCACCACGTGTTCCTGGTCCGGCTCGAGGACGGGAAGACGCTGGCCGACCTGATGGCGCAGAAGCCGGACGCGCCGCCGCCGGCGTGGACCGTGGCCATCGGCGGGCCCAACACCCCGGCGCCGACGGGGTGGGCGAGCGCGATCGTGGACCTCGTCCCGGGCCGCTACGCGATGCTCTGCGTGATCCCCGCGGCCGACGGGATGCCGCATATGATGAAGGGGATGGCGAAGGAGATCATCGTGGCCGGGCCGGCGAGCAAGGCCGCGATGCCGAGCGCCGACATTTCCGTGACGCTCCAGGACTACAGCTTCACCTTCTCCAAGCCGCTCTCGGCCGGGAAGCACCTGATCCGCCTCACCAACAAGGCGGGGCAGGACCACGAGATGCTGCTGGCGCGCCTGGCGCCGGGGAAGACGCCGCAGGACCTGCTGGCGTGGATCGCCAAGCCCGACGGCCCGCCCCCGGGGGAGCCGATCGGTGGAGTCTCGCCGATGGCGCCCGGGCACTCGATCGAGCTGCCGGTGGACCTGACCGCGGGGAAGTACGCGCTGATCTGCTTCGTGCCGGACGCCAAGGACGGCCAGCCGCACTTTGCGCACGGGATGGTGCGGGAGATCGACGTGAAATAAGTGGTGAGCGGGAAGGGCAGTGAACGGTGAAGGGTGAACGGGTCGCCCGATGGGATCGTCTCTGGCGGCCCGTTCACCTTTCACCCTTCACCGTTCACCGCAGTGCCTACTCCTCCTCCGACTCTTCCCCCCGCCCCATCTCGGCGACGGTGGTGATCCTGGGCAGCAGCCCGGCGAAGCGGCCGAGCAGGACGACGGTGAAGAAGAGGCCGAGGAGGGCCTGGAGGACCGCGACGAGGCGGAGGGCGCCGGTGGGGACGATGTCGCCGTAGCCGACCGAGAGCTGGGTGATGGCGCTGAAGTAGGCGACGTCGAGGATCCCGCTGGCGCCGTGGAGGTGTTCGACCGCCACCAGGTAGATGATGCTGAAGCAGAGGATGAGTTCGACGTAGTTGATCCCGGTGAGGACCAGGGTGCGGACCACCGACGCCACGCGCGGCTGGATCGGGGCGGTAAGGGCGTCGAAGACGTTCAGGTTGACCGTCACCTCGATGATGTTGAGGATCCGGAGGATCGGCATCGCGAGGAGCACCACGCGCAGCCATTCGGGGACGTGGCGGACGACGGCGAAGATGGCGAGCTCGAGCGCGAGCGACGCGAGGACGAAGAGGTCCACCTGCCAGGCCCGGCGCCGGGTGGCGGCCTCGGGATCGGCGCCGAACTGGGCGCTCATCTGGTGCGACAGGCGGTCGCCGATGATGGACTGCGGCGGGAGGCGCTTGAGGCCGCGGAAGAGCCGCAGGACCGTGGGCGCGATGATCCCGTAGGGGCGTTCGGGCATGGAGGAAAGGTAAGGGGGGCGGACGGGCGGACAGGCGGACGGAGGGTCGAAGCCCTGCGCTCCAAGCTCTAAGCCCCAGGCTCTAAGCCCTAAGCTCTAAGCCCTAAGCCCTAAGCCCTAAGCTCTACCAGCTCCACATAGAACCGGCTCCCCTCTCCTTCGGCC
>CAMLHU010000134.1 GCA_946479825.1 uncultured Gemmatimonadota bacterium | reverse complement strand
CCATGGCCGCGCGCACGCCCCAGCTCTCGCTCCGCATCATCCACGTCGCCCTGCTGCTCTCGGCGATCACCATCACGGCGATCATCTGGATGATCCGCCGGATGCCGAATGCGGCGCCACCCCCATCAGAGGCGACGCACCTGATCCTCTATGTCGGCCTGGCGGTCGGCGCCCTGGCGCTGGCCCTCGCCGTCCTGGTCTGGCGCAACATCCCCGCGTTCGCGCCGCCGGCGGATCCGGCCGCGTGGGCTCGGGCCGCGGTGCCGCGGATGGTGGTGGCCTGGGCGATGCTCGAGGGGGCCGCGGTGGTGGGCGGAGTCACCTACTTCGTGACCGGCAACGCGGTGGCCTGCGGCGGGCTCTCCGGGCTCGCCATCGTGGCGCTGGTATTCCATTCCCCGGGAAAGATCGGGCCCGGTTAGACTTGGTGACCCCTGACATCGAGAAGATCCGGTGACCTCGTTCCTCCACACCCTCCTCAACACCCCCGGCCCGTCCGGCTTCGAGTCCGCCCCCGCCCGCCTCTGGCGGAAGGAGGCCAAGACCTTCGCCGAGGACGTCCGCGCCGACGTCCACGGGAATTCCTACGCGTCCCTGTTCGCTGCCAGAAATGCACAGGTGAAGACCGCGAGGAAAGTCGGTCGGGCGCCAACGACCAACGACCAACGGCCAACGACCCCCACGATCATGTTCGCCGGCCACGTGGACGAGATCGGCGTGATGATCGTCCACATCGACGACGACGGGTTCCTGACCTTCGACACCATCGGCGGGTGGGACTCCCAGGTCTTCGTGGGCCAGCGCATCACCCTCCTCGGCCGGAACGGCCCGGTCCCCGGCGTCATCGGGAAGAAGGCCATCCACCTGATGGAGAAGGACGACCGCGAAAAGGTCTCCAAGACGGACGACCTCTGGATCGACATCGGCGCCCGGAAGCGGGCCGAGGCGGAGAAGCTGGTCCGGGTCGGCGACGCGGGGGTGATCACGAGCCAGGTGCAGGAACTCCCCAACGGCCGGCTGGTGAGCCGCGCGCTCGACAACCGGGTGGGCGCCTATGTGGTGCTCGAGGCGCTGCGGAAGCTCGCCGGCGGCCGGAGCGCCCTCAGGGCCGACGTCACCGCGGTGGCGACGACCCAGGAGGAGATCGGCTACACCGGCGGCGGCGCCCGGACCTCGGCCACCGCGCTCGAGGCCACCGTCGCGATCGCGGTGGACGTGACCCACGCGACCGACTACCCCGGCATCGAGAAGCGCAAGCACGGCGACTTCCGGCTCGGCGGCGGGCCGGTCATCTCCCGCGGCTCGGCGGTGAACGCCGCGGTGTTCGACCTCCTCGTCGAGGCCGCCGAGCGGGAGAAGATCCCCTACACCGTCGAGGCGGCGCCGCGGGCCACCCACACCGACGCCGACAACATCTTCACCGCCCACCGCGGCGTGGCGACGGGGCTCGTGAGCGTCCCGCTCCGGTATATGCACTCGCCGAACGAGATGGTCGCCGTCGAGGACCTGGACCGCGCCGCCCGGCTCCTCGCCGCCTTCGCCCGGAAGGTGGGGCCGGAGACGAGCTTCGTGCCGGGGGAGTAGGGGCGCTATCCGCTATCCGAACGGGAATAGCGAAAGCCTCCGTGATGGTCTACGGAGGCTTGTTCGCTATGGGATCATCGGATAACGGATAGCGGACAGCAGATAGCGGCCTGCGCCTATCTCCCCGACAACGCCTTCTGTGCCGCTTCCCGGACTTCCTTGTCGCTGTCCTGGAAGAGCCCTTCGAGCGCTCCCTGCGCCGACGGGCTTCCCGCGAGGCCCAGCGCTTCGACGGCCCAGATGCGCTGCTGCACGGGCTTCTTGTTGAAGAGCTTGCCGCCGGGGCTCGCCATCCGGATCAGCGCCTGCACGCCCTCCGCCGAACCGGTCCGGCCCACGGCATAGCACATCTCGCGCAGCACCTCGGGGACGGTCTCCTCCTCGAGCATCGTCACCAGCCGGAGCGCGAGCGCGCGGTGCTGGCGGCCGTCGATCACCATCACCGCCTGCATCCGGATCCCCGGCGCGGCGTCCTTGAGCGCGTTGCGGAGCGGATCCACCGTGGCCGGCGAGCCGATCTTGGCGAGCGACACGATGGCCGCCTTGCGCACCCGCTCCTCCGGATGCGTCACCAGCCGCGCCAGCGCCGGGACGGCCGCCTCGAGCCGCAGTTCCCCGCAGAGCTCCGCCACGTTCCGCACCACGAACCACTCGTGGTGCTCCAGCATCTTCACCACCAGCTCGGAGCCGTGCGCCGACTCGACCAGCGCGTCGAAGTAGTGCCGGCGCTCCTCGATGGTCGGCGCCGCGGCGAGGAAGTCGAGCAGCACGTCGGTGGCGCTCTCGCCCATCCGCCGCATCAGCAGCATCGCGTCCTGCTTGAGCGCGGGCTTCGGCAGGAACCGGGCGATCTCGTCCAGCGTCCGCCGGGGGAGGACACGCTTGAGCGCGATGCTGTAGTACCGCGCCTGGTCCTTCGACACCACCTGCTCCTCGGCCTTCACCACCCGCACGGCGGAGCGCAGGATCGTCTCCCACTCCCCCTTCTGCACGGCGGTGTCCACCGCGCCGACAAGCTCGCTCAGCAGGTTGCCGGCGTTGACGCCGTTCGGGTCGCGCTCGATGGCGATCGCCAGCTCCTCGAGCCGCCCGACCGCCTGGTGCTGGGACGAGAGGAAGTGGAGCATCCCCCCTTCCTCCGACGACATGATCCCGGGACCGAGTCCGGCGAGTTCCGCCGAGCTGCGCGGCGGCGCGGCGGGGGGAGGTACGGTGGCGGGTGTCGACGGCCGCGGCGGCGGTGGCGAGCCGGCGACGACCGGCGTCGCCATCGGCGGAGGGGTGGCGCGGGTCGGCGCGAGCGCGGGGCCGTCGGCCGGCGGCGAGATCCGGAACTGGCTCGCCCCCGGCTCCCCCACCGCCGTGATGAATTCCTGGATGTGCCGGTAGCTCCCCGCCGGCGCCGCCAGCGCGCGCAGCAGCGACAGCAGCGGCCCGGCACCGGTCCCCTCGGGCAGCTCGATCTGGCCCACTCCGAGCGCCAGCATCTGCTTGCACAGCGCCGCCGCCCCCGGCGTCTCCTCCGGCACCAGCACACCCTGATACGCCAGCCCCTCGGCGGTCGCCTCGAGCGACAGCGGATTCACGCCCAGCGTCGTGACCAGCACCCGGAACGCAGCCTTCTGCTCCTCCTTGGCCGCAGGGCGGTCACGGAGGAGAGAGACCACGTTCCAAAGGTCACTGACGATGGTAAGGGGAGCGCTCATTCTGATTGGGCCGAAACATAGGCCTCATTGCAAACTGCGGCAACGCGCCGCAACGACCCGGGCCAGGTCCTCGCGATGCAGCGAGAGGGGCGTCAGACCGGCACGGCGGACCACGGCGACGGGCTCCGGGATCGGCACACCCGGCGCGCCCAGGAGGTCGGCGAGCGGTGCGTCGGCGACGACGCGGCCGGCCTCGAGCACCAGCGCCCGGTCGAGCACTTCGGTGGCGAAGCTCAGGTCGTGCGTGACGGCGATGACGGCGACCCCCGCTGCCTGTCGGCGGCGGATCACGCGCTCGACGATCGCCCGGGCCGAGCGGTCGAGCAGCGCGGTCGGCTCGTCGAGCAGCAGCACCTCCGGCCCGGTCACCAGGCAGGCGGCGAGCGCCACCAGCCGGCGCCAGGGCACCGGCAGGTCGTACGGGTGCAGTTCCGCGTGGGCCGCGAGGCCGAGTTCCTCAAGTACATCGCGCACGGCGTGGTCGGTCCGTTCGGGCGCCCAGCCGAGCCGCGCGGGCCCGAACCCGACGTCGCTCCGCACGGTCCGGCGGAAGAGCTGGTCCTCGGCGCGCTGAAAGAGGTACCCCACCCGGCCGGCCAGGTCCTCGGGATGGAGCCCGGCGGTGTCGCGACCCGTCACGGTCACCCGGCCGCCCCACGGCCGCTGGAACGCCATCAGCGACCGGAGCAGCGTGGTCTTCCCCGCGCCATTGGCACCGAGCAGCGCGACCGACTCCCCCGGCGCGACGTCGAACGACACGTCGCGGAGCACCTCGGTCGCCCCGTAGCCGGTGCGAAGCTCGTGGACACGCACGGCGGTCATCGCGCGCCCCCGAGGCGGGCCACCGCCTGGTCCGCGGTGAGCGGGATCGGCCCGTCGCGCGCGACCCCGGGATCGGCCGCGAGCGCGGCGCGCCACAGCTCCGCCACCGCGGTCGAGCCGGCGCCGAGCGCCCAGGTCTCATCACTCGCGAGCAGTTCAGCTGGCGACCCGGTCCTGACGGTGCGGCCGCCCGCGAGCAGCACCATCGTGTCGGCGACCGGGAGCAGCTGGTCGGCGTCCTCCGAGGCGACGACCACGGTGGCGCCTCGATCGGCCTCGGCGCGGAACAGCGCCCAGGCCATCCGCCGCGCCGCGGGGTCGAGCGCCGAGGCGGGTTCGTCGAGGAGCCAGACGTCGGGCGCAAGGACCAGCATCGCGGCGAGCACGACCCGCTGGAGCTCGCCGCCGGAGAGCTCGCCCGGCGGGCGGTCGCGCAGGTGATCTACGCCAAGCCGCGCGAGCGCCGCCTCGACCGCCGGGAAGATCCGCTCGCGCGGCCAGCCGAGGTTGGCCGGTGCGAACGCGACCTCGTCGAACACCGTGTCGGCGAGCCCCGAGAGCTGGAGATGCGGCTGGGCGGAGACGTATCCGAGCCGCCCCGCCAGCGCCGCCCGTCCCTCGGTGGTGGCGGGGTCGTGGCCCAGGACCTCGACCGTGCCTGAGCGGGGGCCGCCGGTCACGGCAGGGGCGAGGCCGCCGGCCACGAGCAGCGCGGTGCTGGCGCCGGCGCCGAGGGGGCCGAAGAGCCAGGTCACCCGGCCGGGCCCGGCCTCGAGGTCGAGTCCGTCGAGCGCCGGCGCGGCCGACCCGGGCCAGGTGAACGAGACGTCGGCGAGGCGGACCGTCACCGGGCCATCCGCCAGGCGAGCGCGGCGACAACGGCGGCGATCGCGACGAGCCGGAGCGCCCGGTCGAGGGTCGTGTCGGCGGGCGGGTGGAGCGGCGTGCGTCCAGGCTTCCGGGACGCCGCGGCCACGCCCCGGCTTTCGAGCGCGAGCGCCCGGTCGTCGGCGTCGGCGAGCGCGCCGAAGACGAGCGGGAGCGCGAGGGGTCCGAGCCCCGCGAGGCGGGCGCGGAGCGATCCGCCGAGCCGGAGGCCGCGGGCCCGCTGGGCGTCGCGGATCACCGCCACCCGCTGGCGGAGGCGGGGGATCATCGCGATCGTCGCGGCCACCAGGTACGCCGCGGCGAACGGCCAGCCGCGCGCCAGCGCCGCGTCCACGAAGCGCGACGCCCGGAATCCGCGCACCACGACGAGCGACGCGATCACGATGGCGGTGAGCCGCGCTCCCTGGGCGATCGTCTCGCGGAGCCCCGTCGCCGACACCGCGACCGGGCCGAGCGCGATCCGCGGCGCGTCGCCCAGGAGCGCCTGCACCACGAAGAGCAGGATCCAGAGCGGCACCACGATGACCGCCGCGGGCCGGAGCGCCCCCGCGTCGCGTACGACCGGGGCGAGGACCACCGTGAGGGCGGCGAGGGCCAGCGGCCCCGCGGGGGCCGGAAGGAGGAAGGCGAGGAGGACGACGGCGAGGACGAGGACCAGCGGCGTGAACGGGTGCGCCCGCGCGGCCAGCCGGCGCGGGGCGGCGTCGCTCATGCCGGCCGTCCCACCGCGCGCACGGCCGCCGGGAAGCGGCCCAGGATCCGACCCGGGAGCGCCAGCAGCACCCCCGCGACGAGCCCGAAGGCGATGGCCTTGTCGGCGATGTCGGTGGTGATGCTCGCGAGGGTCACCGCGCGTTCGAGCGACATCCCGGTGGACCGGAGCAGCGCGCCGAGCGCGGTGACGCCGGTCGCCGTGACGCCGCGGAACACCACGTAGGCGATGACCGACGACAGCGTGCCGCCGACGACCCCGCACGCGACGCCCCACACCACCGCCCACGGCAGTTTTGACGTTGCTATCGGCTGCCAGCGCATGGCCGGCGGCGAGCAGCAGGCACAGCAACAAATACGATGACTTCATCGCTTAATTCTCCCTAGATACTACTGAAATTGTTATTTGACGCGCATGCCCGGCTGCGCACCGGCATCAGGCGTCAGAATGTAAGGGCCGCCGCGCTCGTCGGAAGCGGCCAATACCATGCCCTCGGACATGCCGAATTTCATT
>CAMLHU010000133.1 GCA_946479825.1 uncultured Gemmatimonadota bacterium | reverse complement strand
GCTGACCCCTGACCCCTGACCCCCGACCCCTCCCCCTTCTTGCCCCACCACGACCTCATCGTCATCGGCTCCGGACCGGCGGGGGAGAAGGGTGCCGCGCAGGCGGCGTATTTCGGGAAGCGGGTGCTGCTGGTGGAGCAGGCGGCGATGCTGGGCGGGGCAGGGATCAATACCGGCACCATCCCCTCCAAGACCCTCCGCGAGACGGCGCTCTACTACTCGGGGCTCCGTGCCCGGGGCCTGTACGGCCTCGATTATTCGCTCAAGGACGAGATGACGGTCGCGGACTTCATGTTCCGCAAGGACCACGTCGTCGCGAACGAGCGGGCGCTCGTGGCCCGGAACATGGAGCGGCACGGCGTCACCGTGGTGCACGGACGGGCGACCCTCACGGACCGTCGGACCGTCGCGATCGCCCGGCCCGACGGCGGCGCCGAGTCGCATACGGCGGACGTGATCCTCATCGCCACCGGTTCCTCGCCGCACCGTCCGCCGGAGATCCCCTTCGATGGTCGCGTGATCCACGACTCCGACACCATCCTCACGATGGACCGGATCCCGCGCCGGATGGTGGTGGTGGGCGGCGGGGTCATCGGCTCCGAGTACGCCTCGATCTTCACCGCGCTCGGCGTCGAGGTGACGCTGGTGGACGGGAAGGACCGGTTGCTCCCGTTCGTGGACGGGGAGATCGCTGACCGGCTCCGGCGCCGGCTCGAGGCGCTGGGGCTCCGGTTCGTCTTCAACGCCCGGGTGGACCGGATCGCCCCCCGTGCCGACGGCGCCACGATCACGCTGTCGGGGGGCGAGGTGCTCGAGACCGACATCGCCCTCTTCGCGGCCGGGCGGCAGAGCAACGTCGCGGGGCTCGGGCTCGAGGCGGTCGGCGTGCAGCTCGGCAAACGCGGGCTCGTGGTGGTGGACGAGTGCTATCGCACGACCGTGCCGGGGATCTACGCCGCCGGCGACGTGATCGGCTTCCCGGCGCTCGCCTCGACCTCGATGGAACAGGCCCGGGTGGCGATGGTCCACGCCTTCGGCCTGGGGTACAAGGAGCGGATGGCGGCGATCATCCCGCTCGCGGTCTACACCGTCCCGGAACTCGCCCAGGTGGGGCTCACGGAAGAGGAGTGCGCGGCGCAAGGGATCGCCTGCCTCGCCGGGCGGGCCTACTATGAGAAGAGCCCCCGCGGCCAGATCATCGGCGACCTCTCGGGGATGCTCAAGCTCCTCTTTGCCCCGGCCGACAAGCGCCTCCTCGGCGTCCACCTGATCGGCGAGATGGCGAGCGAGCTCGTCCACCTCGGCGCCCAGGTCCTCGCAGAGCAGGGCACCATCGACGCCTTCATCGATGCGGTGTACAACTATCCCAGCCTGACCGACTCGTACAAGTACGCGGCGTATGACGGGCTGGGGAAGATGCGGGCGTAGGGCGCAGGGCGCAGGCAGTAGGGCGTAGGGCTTAGGGCTAAGGGCTTAGCGAGGGGAAGCCCGGCCACTGACGTGTGAACGGATAGCGGAAAGCCGATACCGGATTGCGCCAACCTCCACCCCCACTCGCACCCCCGACCATGACCCACCCCCTCCGCAACACCACTGCCATCGTCCGCGCCGTGACGCGCCAGGGCGTGGACGACGCCGTGGACCTCCTCGAGGACGCGCCGAACGACGTCATTGTGGACGTCCTCCAGCAGGTCCGGCCTGGGCAGGCGCCGGACATCCTCGCGGCGTTCCCCTCGCGCCGCCAGAGCGCCATCATCGATGCGGCGCCCACGGCCATCGGGGAGCAGTGGCGCGAGAATCTTGCGGCGGGGGAGGAGACGGTCGGGTGGCTGATGGAGCAGCCCTATGCGGTCTTCCCGCCCACGCTCACCGTGGCGGAGACCACCGCCCGGGTGCGGGAGCTCGCCGCGCGCGGGCTCGTGACCTACGGGTTCGTCACCGACGCCGACGAGCGCCTCATCGGCCTGGTCACGATGCGCGACCTGCTGCTGGCCCGGGACGAGCAGACCCTCGAGTCGGTGATGCTCCGGCAGCCGTTCGCACTCCGGGAGCTGCAGTCGCCCGAGGAGGCGATGCGCTCGGTGCTCGACCGCCACTACCCGGTCTACCCGGTGGTGGACGACGCGGGACGCCTGGTCGGCGAGATCCGCGGGCAGGCGCTCTTCGAGGCCCGCGCGTTCGAGCTCACCGCGCAGCCGGGCTCGATGGTCGGCGTCAACGAGGAGGAGCGGCTCGCCACGCCGTGGCCGAGGAGCCTCAAGTTCCGGCACCCGTGGCTCCAGCTCAACCTCGTGACCGCCTTCCTGGCCGCCGCGGTGGTCGGCGCCTTCCAGCACACCCTCGACCGGCTGGTCATCCTGGCGGTCTTCCTTCCGGTGCTGGCCGGGCAGTCGGGCAACACCGGGTGCCAGGCGCTCGCCGTGGCGCTCCGCGGGCTCACGCTCAACGAGCTCGAGGACGGCCGAGGTGGTCGCCTGATGCTCAAGGAGGCGCTGCTCGGGCTCCTCAACGGCACCCTGACCGGCATCACCGCCGGCGCCGGGATGTACGTGGCCGCCCGGATGCAGCACAACCCGCACGCGCTGGTCCTCTCGGGCGTGGTGCTCCTCGCGATGGTCGGCAGCTGCGTGGTGAGCGGCATCGCGGGCGCCGGGATCCCGATCGCCCTCAAGCGCATGGGAGCCGACCCCGCCACCGCCTCGGCGATCTTCCTGACCACGGCCACCGACGTGTGCAGCATGGGGATGTTCCTGGCGCTGGCCACCGTGTTCATCCCCTGAGCGTCAACGTCTCCTCCGGGTGGCCCGTAGGCAGGGATGTCGCTTCCCGGAGGGATGATGCGCCGCTCGACCTGGCTCGCGCTTGCGAGCGCGATGTGCGTTGCGTTGCCGCTCTCGGCCCAGTACCCCGGCGGAGGGTTCGGGGGCCGAGGGCGGGGAATGGGCGGGGGACGGCGGGGTGGGATGATGGGTGCCCGCCCCGCCGCAGACATTCCGACCGACCCCGAGGTCCAGGGTCCGCCGGACCTGCAACTCCTGGCCCTCACTGCCGACGTCGACACCGTCCCCCTCGGCGCCTACCGCAGTTCCGTAGCGAGCTACCGTGATTCCACCCGGGCGCTGCGCGACAGCGTCTGGACCGCCTTGCAGACCATCGAGGCGGGGCGGGACCTGGGCGGCGACCCGACCGACCGGCGGGCGGCGTTTCAGGTCGTCCAGCGCCTCTGGCCCGCGCTCAAGAAGCGCGACGAGGGGTTCACCAGGGACGTACTCAAGCGCCAGCTCCCCAAGAAGGCGTTCAAGGCCTGGGACAGGGCCCACAAGGAAGAGGTGGACCAGGCCCGGCAGGCCCGCGAGGCCGAGCGTGGGGATGGGTTCGGCGGGGGCGGCCGGCCGCCGCGCGACTAGTCGGGGGCGCCGGGCGCCGGTAGCTTGAATGATGCCTGCCGATCCCGGTGCCCGCCTGCTGGTCCTCTGGCGCCGCTGCGCGCGCCTCCCCGGCGGGCGGTGGCTCTTCGGCCGGCTCCTGCGCCTTCAGGTGCCCTACAGCGCCTCCATCGGCGCCAGGGTGGAGGTGCTGGAGCCCGGGTATGCCCGCCTCTCGCTCGCCGACCGGCGGGCGATCCGCAACCATCTCCGGTCGGTCCACGCCGTGGCCCTGACCAACCTCGGCGAGCTCACCAGCGGGCTCGCGATGATCACGGCCCTGCCGCCCGGCACCCGCAGCATCGTCACCCACATCGAGACCGAGTACTCCAAGAAGGCGCGCGGCACTCTGGTCGCCGAATGCCGCGCGGCCGTGCCCGAGGCGCTCGGCGCCGCGACCGACCTGGTGGTGGCGGCCGACATCCGCGACGCCGCCGGCGACGTGGTGGCCCGGGTCCAGGTCCGCTGGCGCCTCGCGCCTCCCGCGTGAGCCCGCTCGACACCGCGTTCACCCGTCACGCCGGCGTGACCGTGCCGCTCATCGGTGGCGCGATGTATCCGTGCAGCAATCCGGAGCTCGTCGCCGCGATCTCCGCCACCGGCGCGCTCGGCGTGGTCCAGCCGATCGCGCTCACCTACGTCCACGGGTATGAGTTCCGGGACGGACTCAGGTACATCCGCCGGCTGACCGACCGGCCGATCGGGATGAACGCGCTGATCGAGCAGTCGTCCAGGCACTACCGGCAGCGGATGGAGCGCTGGATCACCGTCGCGCTGGAAGAAGGGGTGCGCTTCTTCGTGACCTCGCTCGGCAACCCGCGCTGGGTCGCCGACCGGGTGCACGCGGCCGGCGGCGTCGTCTATCACGATGTCACCGAGGCGCGGTGGGCGCGGAAGGGGGCCGACGCCGGGGTGGACGGCCTCATCGCCGTGAACGCCCGGGCCGGAGGGCACGCGGGCACCCGCAGCGCCGAGGCGCTGTTCGAGGAGCTGCAGCCGTTCGGCCTGCCGCTGGTCTGCGCCGGCGGGGTGGGGGATGCGCGCGACTTCGCCGCGATGCTCCGGCTCGGCTACGCCGCCTGCCAGCTCGGCACCCGCTTCATCGCGACCACCGAGTGCACGGCCAGCACCGCGTACAAGGCCGCGATCGTGGACGCCGACGAGGCGGACATCGTGCTGAGCGAACGGATCACAGGAGTCCCCGTCGCGGTGATCAACACCCCCCTCATCCGGCGAATGGGCCTCAAGGCGGGCCCGATCGCCCGCTGGATGCTCCGACATCGCCGGACCAAGCACTGGATGCGCACCATCTACGCGCTGCAGTCGCTCTGGCGGTTCAAGCGCTCGCTTACCGGCGACGTCGAATACTGGCAGGCGGGGAAGAGCGTGCGCGGGATCCGGAGCGTCGAGCCGGTGGATGTGGTGGTGCGGAGGTTCGTGGGGGAGGTCGCCGGTCGTGGGTCGTGAGTCGTGGGTCGTGGGTCGTTAGTCCGTCGGTGGCACGCCCCGGCCCGTCCGCTGATCCGACCCTGCGCCCCTGCACTCTTCCGACCCTGCGCCCCTGCGCCTCTGCGTCTCTGCGTCTCTGCGCCTCCCCGTCCGCCCGTCCGCCTGTCCGCCCGTCCGCCCGTCCCCCTGTCCGCCCGTCCGCCCGTCCGCCTAGATTTCCCTCATGACCATCCCTCCTCGCCGCCAGACCCCGACCGTCCGGATCGGGCGAGTCCTCGTGGGCTCCGCGCACCCGATCGTGGTCCAGTCGATGACCAACACCGACACCGCGGACGTGCGGGCCACGGTGGACCAGGTCGCGGCGCTGCACCGGGCCGGGAGCGAGATCGTCCGGGTCACGGTCAACAACGAGGACGCCGCCGCCGCCGTCCCCCGCATCGTCGAGGAGCTCGCCGCGCTCGGCCTCGACGTACCCATCGTCGGCGACTTCCACTACAACGGCCACCTGCTCCTCACCAAGTATCCCGCCTGCGCGGCCGCGCTCAGCAAGTACCGGATCAATCCCGGCAACGTGGGCGGCAAGCGGCAGGACGAGAACTTCGGCGCCATCATCGACGTGGCGCTCCGCCACGACAAGCCGGTCCGCATCGGCGTCAACTGGGGCTCGCTCGACCAGAACCTCCTCACCCAGCTGATGGACGAGAACTCCCGTCGCCCCGACCCGCTCGACGCCCGGGCGGTCACGATGACGGCGATGGTCGAGAGCGCGCTCCGGTCCGCCGCCTTCGCCGAGGCCCGGGGGATGCCGCACGACCGGATCATCCTGAGCGCCAAGGTCTCCGGCGTGCAGGACCTCGTGGACGTCTACCGGATGCTCGCCGCGCGGTGCGACCACCCGCTTCACCTGGGCCTCACCGAGGCCGGGCTCGGCACCAAGGGGGTCGTGGCGAGCACCGCCGGCCTCGCGATCCTCCTCCAGGAGGGGATCGGCGACACCATCCGCATCTCCCTCACGCCCGTCCCGGGCGGCGACCGCGCCGAGGAGGTGCGGGTCGGCCAGCAGATCCTGCAGTCGCTCGGCATCCGCAACTTCATGCCGCAGGTGACGAGCTGCCCCGGCTGCGGCCGGACCACCAGCACCTTCTTCCAGTCGATGGCCCAGGACATCCAGGCCTACCTGCGCGACCGGATGCCGGTCTGGAAGACCGCCTATCCCGGCGTCGAGGAGCTCCGCGTCGCCGTGATGGGCTGCGTGGTGAACGGCCCGGGCGAGTCCAAGCACGCCGACATCGGCATCTCGCTCCCCGGCACCTTCGAGGAGCCCAAGGCCCCGGTGTACGTGGACGGCAAGCTCAAGCTCACCCTCCGCGGCGACGGGA
>CAMLHU010000132.1 GCA_946479825.1 uncultured Gemmatimonadota bacterium | reverse complement strand
CTTCGTCTTCCAGTCCACCGGCCACCTCTTCCTGCCGGTGCCGTGCCTCGACTCACTCGGCATCCCGTCGAGCAACAACGGGTGCCCCTTCCCCGGCGACCCCGGGTTCACCAGCACCACCCGGAACTTCGGCGCCTGCGCCAACTCCGGGTGCCACGCCAGCACCGCGGCGGCGCAATCCGCCTTCCAGGTGGAGCGCGGCCGGATCGCGCAGCTGGCCGACGAGATCTGGATCGACGTGAACGGCAACGGAAAGGTGGACGCGTTCCCGACCGACTCCGGGTACCTGGCCAAGGTCAAGCTGAACGCGCCGACGCAGTTCAACAGCGACTCGGTGATCTCGCCGGCCGAGGGGGCGCTGTTCAACGTGCGGATGGTGGGCGAGGGACGGGACGGCAACGCGGACAAGTCCTTCGGGGTCCACAACCCGTTCCTGGCGGAGGCGCTCCTCCGCTCGAACGTGACAGAGCTCGAGAACACGTACTCGGCCTTCCTGCCCGCGCCGAGCGCGGCGGTGCAGGCCATCCTGGCCAGCCCCCTGGCCGGGATCCGTCCGGTGCCGCCGCGCGTGATCTCGGCGGTCTCGACCCCGCGGGCGGCGCGCTGACCCCGGCCGCCCTGTGACCCCGACGACGAGCGTGCTGACCGGCGCACCGCTGCACCTCGCCGCCCAACGGACCACGGTGGAATCCCCCCTCCCGGGCGGGATCGCCGCCGTGGTCCGGTTCATGTTCAACCTGCCGTCCTGGCTCCAGATCACCGGCTTCGTGCTCGGCGTGCTGGTGGCCGCCGCCGTGGCGTTCGTGGTATGGCGCAACCGCCGCGCCCTGTGGCACTGGGCGGTGGACCGCCCCCGCGGCGCCCAGCTGGCGCTCGCCGGGACGGTGGGGCTGGTGCTGCTCGTGGCCGCCG
Source organism: uncultured Gemmatimonadota bacterium (assembly GCA_946479825.1). The sequence continues at coordinate 5,369 of CAMLHU010000132.1, read as the reverse complement.
GCGGCGGCGCCGCCAGCTGGCACTACATGCAGCACGACAACGGCTTCTGCACCGGCTGCCACGTGATGACGCCGGCGTACGGGAAGTTCGTCGCCAGCAAGCACGACTCGCTCGAGTGCCATCAGTGCCACCAGCAGTCCATCTTCGCGAGCGCGCGCCAGCTCTACCTGTGGGTGGCGGAGCGGCCCGACAAGATCGGCAAGCACGCCAAGGTGCCGAACCGGGTCTGCGCCGGATGCCACGTGAACGGCGACAAGGCTCGCTGGAAGCAGATCGCCCAGACCGCCGGGCACCGGGTGCACTTCGAGTCCGACTCGAGCGTGCTCAAGAACCTCCAGTGCGTCACCTGCCACGGCGTCGAGGTGCACGCCTTCCACCCCGAGACCCGCACCTGCGGCCAATCGGGGTGCCACGACCAGCTCAAGATCACCCTCGGCAAGATGGCCGGGCAGACAGAGCTACACTGCACCACCTGCCATAAGTTCACCGCCGACGTCCCGGCCCTCGCGACCAGGGACTCCGCCCGGGGGACGCTCGTCCCCAAGATGAAGCAGTGCCTGGGCTGCCATCAGATGCAGACCCTGCTCACGTTCGACGCGGTGAAGGACCCGCACGCCGGGACCTGCGGCGACTGCCACAACCCGCACACCCAGACCAGGCCGTCCGACGCCGCGAAGGCGTGCGTCAACTGCCACGTCACCTGGCGGGCCATCCCGTTCCACGTCGGCAAGGCGCACCGCGCCATCGGACAGGACTGCATCACCTGTCACCAGCCGCACCAGGCCCGGGTGGACCCGAGCGATTGCGCGGGGTGCCACGCGGCCGTCCGCGCCCGGAAGGCGGGACGCCTGCAGGTCGAGCCGCCGCTGCCGTTCGACACCACCCGGGCCCTCAAAGCGAGCGGGATCTCGTTCAACGCGCGGGCGGAGCCGCCGCCACGGGGGAAGGGTGACGCCCCCGTGGCCGACCTGCCTCCACCTCCCCGCCCGACCGCCGACACATTCCCGCACGATCGCCACAAGGCGCTGGCCTGCATCACCTGCCACGCCTCCACCACCCGCCACGGGGCGCTCACCTTCGAGCCGCCCCGCGGTTGCCAGATCTGCCACCACCAGGCGCCGGCCACCGCCGACTGCGCCCGCTGCCACGCCGCCGCCGACCTCGGCGCGCCCCGGGCGGTCGCCATTCAGGTGGCGGTGCGCGGCGCGCCGGTCCGCACGCACGACACCACCTTTGCCCACGCCGTCCACCAGAAGCTCCGGTGCCTCGATTGCCACACCACGCCGGTGTCGCTGGCGCCGGCCGACAGCGTGAAGGACTGCGCGGCGTGCCACGCCGACCACCATCGGGCCGGGCGGACCTGCGCGGGGTGCCATGTGGACACCGACACCCCGGCCGTCCGGGCCGCGCACGCGCCCCCATCGCCAGCCCACCAGGCGTGCGGCTCGTGCCATCCGGCCGCGATCGTCCAGGGACTGACCGCGGACCGCGAGCTCTGCCTGACCTGCCACCAGGCGCAGCGTGATCACTTCGCGCCGAAGGCGTGCGCCACTTGTCACCTCCAGGCCCATCCAGATTCGCTCGCGCTCGGCGCGGCGGGAGGGCGCCCGTGATCCGCCAGGGGGTGGTGCTCGTCCTCGCCGCGGCCCTGGCCGTCCTCCCCCGGGCCGCCCGCGCCCAGGGCTACCGGCTCCAGCTCGTGACCGGGGCGCAGGCGGCATCGTACCGCGGCGTAACGCTCGACAGCGTGCCCGCGGGCTCGGTGACGACCGGGCCCGACGGCGGGCTCGTCTCCCCCGAGGGGTTTGCGGTCACGTGCACACCGGCCGCGGCGTACTGCCTCTTCTACCGCCCCGGTCCCACCCGGACCGGCGCGCCGATCACCTCCACCGCCGACCTCACGCTGTGGGGACTCGGCGTCCGCGGCCTGAGCGTGCACGTCCTGGCCCGTGCCGGCGCCGAACTGGGCGACGCCAACGCCTGGCCGGGCACGTCGCCCGCCCTCCAGCTCATCGAGGGCTACGGCGAATACGCGAATGAGCGGATACTGGGCCGGGTCGGGCGCCTGGCGTATGCGGCGCCGTTCGGCTACACCGGCTACGACGGCGCGAGCCTGACCCTGCGCGATCCGCAGACGGGGCTTGAGCTGACCGGGTACGGTGGCTGGGGGCTGGCGCAGGGAGTGGCCCTCCCGGTCACGAGCCCGGCGCTCAACCCGCTCAACGACTTCCAACCCGAACAGCGGCAGGTCGTCGCCGGGGCGGCGGCGGGGATCCGCTCACGCTGGGTGGACGCCCGGCTCGACTATCAGCGACAGGTGGACCAGCGGTCGGACTACTTCGTGTCCGAACGCGCCTACGCCAGCGTGGTCGCGCGGCCGGTCCGGGCGTGGAGCCTGGCCGGCGGCGTGGAGTACGACATGGCCGCGGACGTCTGGGGAAGCGCCGACCTGACGCTGGCGTACCGCCCCGCCCGCGGCTGGATCTCGGGCAGCGTGACCGGGCGCCGCTACCACCCGCACTTTGACCTGTGGACGATCTGGGGCGCCTTCAGCCCGGTCTCGTACAAGGCGCTGGACGGCTCGCTCGACCTCACGCCGATCCACCGGGTCTCGCTGCACGCCACCGGCGAGACCTACAGGTTCGACCCGACGGAGACCTCGACCCCGCTCACCGACACGCGTAACACCGGGTGGCGCTACGCCTGGACGGTGCGCTATTCGCCGCCCGTGCCGTGCACCCTCGAGCTCGGACACCACGCCGACTTCGGCCCCGGCGCCGGCGGCCGCGGTGTGGACGGGGGCGCCACCTGCGTGCCGGACCGGCACGTCACGGTCGGCCTCCACGCCGGGACCCTCGATCGCACCCTCGAGTTCCGCTACGACGACGCGACGGTGACCTACGTGGGCATCAACGCGAGCTACGTCCCGGCCGAGCGGTGGCGGTTCCAGGCCGACGTGAGCCGGTACTCCGAGGAGCGCCAGCGCCCCGATCCGGCCGGGTTCAACTGGGACCAGTTCCGCGTGAGCGGCCGGATCACCCTGCTCCTCGGTTCGGCCGATGCCCTGACCGGCGTCCCCGCGGCCGTGCAGGCGGTCCCCGACGTCCCGAGGGCGCCGTGACCTTCCGCTCCCTCGGCTCGCTCCTCGGGCTCGCCTTCGGGCTGGCCGCCGGGCTCGCGGCGCAGCAGGCGCCCGGCGACTCCGCATTCGATCACGCCCTGCACGCCAAGCTCTTCCCCACCTGTACCGGGTGTCACGCCGGCGCCGCGCGTGCCGACGCCCCGCTCTTCCCTTCCGCGGCCGTGTGCGCCACCTGCCACGACGGAACGACCAAGCCCAGGGTCACCTTCGTGCCGCCGCCGGCCGCCCGGGCGAGCAATCTCCGGTTCTCCCACGCGGACCACCGGACCGAGGTGGACCGTCTCCACCCGGACTCGGCCCGCGGGATCGCCTGCGTCGCCTGTCATACTCCGGACGGCACGCCGTGGATGACCGCCGTCCGCGATCCACTCCCCGAGCGCTGCTTCAACTGCCACGGGATCCAGGGCGCCCACCTGAGCGCGCCGGACACGGCGTGCTCGCGCTGCCACGTGCCGCTCCCCGAGGCGACGCGGCTCGCCGCGACCGACGTGGCGAAGTTCCCGGAACCCCCGTCGCACCGGCAGCCGGGGTTCCTGGGCGCCGGCGGGCATGGCCGGGCCGCCACCAGTGCCGCGCCCGTCGCGGCGAGCTGCGCCACCTGCCACGCGCGCGACTTCTGCCTGGAATGCCACGTCAACGCGCCGGAGACGCCGGCCATCCAGGCCCTGGCGCCCGACCCACGGGCCGCGGCGATCCACGTGTCGCTCCGCGAGCCCGACACTCATCACGCCGACGACTTCCTCTCCACCCACGGTCGGGCGTCGCGGGCGCAGGGAGCGACCTGCAGCACCTGCCACACCCGCGAGAGCTGCCTGACGTGCCACGCGGCCACGCCGCAGGTCGCCGCCACGCTGGCGGCAGCCGGGCCGGGGCGATCGGCCGGCGCCCGGGTGAGCCGGATCCGCCCCGCGTGGCACGGCAAGGACTTCGCGCGGACGCACGCGCCGTCGGCCACGACCGCCGCGCAGACCTGCGCCAGCTGCCACACCCGCGCCGACTGCCTCTCGTGCCATCGGCCCGACGCCAGCAGCGCGTCGCGCTATCACCCGGCCGGGTTCCTGACCAGCCACCCGGAAGCGGCGTACGCGCGCGAGTCGTCCTGCACGGCGTGCCACAACCAGGGCGCCTTCTGCGCGTCCTGCCACAAGAACGCCGGCGTGGTGGCACGGACCGGGACGATGCGCCCGGGGTTCCACGACGGGTCGCCGTTCTTCATCGCCGGTCACGGCGCGGCCGCCCGCCAGAGCCTCGAGACCTGCACCAGCTGCCACGCCGAGCGCGACTGCCTCACTTGCCACTCGGCGCTGAGCGGCCGCAAATTCGACCCGCACGGCCCAGGCTTCGATCCCAACCGCCTCCGGCAGAAGAATCCGGAGGTCTGCACGGCCTGCCACGGCCTCGCCATCCCGAGCCGGTGACCGGCCGGCCAACGACCTGAACGGAGCGTTCCATGGATTGCCCGAAGTGCGGTACCGCCCTGCCCGCCAACGTCCGGTTCTGCTTCAAGTGCGGCACCGCCGTGGCGTCCCAGCCGCGCGCGGGGTGGCAGGTCGGCCTGCCCTGGGGGTTGGGCGGGTTGGTGCTGGGCGCGCTGGTGGCGGTGCTTCTGTTGGGGAAGCGTGCCACCCCGGCGCCGGTCGCCGCGGACGCTGCCGCGGCCCCGTTCGCCGGCGCGGCGATGGGCGGAGGCCCGGCGCCTGACATCAGCCAGATGAGCCCCGAGCAGCGTGCCAGCCGCCTGTACGCGAAGATCATGTCGCTGCACGGCGCCGGCTCGGCCGACAGCGCGCAGTTCTTCCTGCCGATGGCCCTTCAGGCCTACGCGATGCTCCCGACCCGCAACGCCGACGCGCACTTCCACATCGGCGTGCTCGACCTGACCGGCGGCGACGTCGCGGCCGCGCTGGCGCAGGCGGACACCATCCGCCGGATGGCGCCGACCAGCCTGCTCGGCGACATGCTGCGCGCCAGGACGTATGGCTTCAAGGGAGATTCCCTGGCGATGAAGACCGCCTTCCGGGACTTCCTGACGCACGAGGCCAAGGAGCGCGCCAGGAAGCTGCCGGAGTACGACGAGCACGCGGCGTCGCTCGACCAGTTCCATGACGAGGCCGTCCGCGTGACGGGCGGGGCCGCCAAGACCGCCGCCCGCTGAGGGCGCGCGGTCAGCAGATCCGCGGGAGCTGGTCGCCGGGCAGGAGATCCACCACCCGGCTCCCGCCGAGCC
>CAMLHU010000131.1 GCA_946479825.1 uncultured Gemmatimonadota bacterium | reverse complement strand
GTGAGGCCGCTGTACCCGTGGTTGCCGATGTAGAGGCCGCCGCCCACGGCGTAGCTGCCGCTCGTGAGCGGGGCGTTCACGTACCCCGCGAAGCCGTCCGCCTGCTGCTCGCCGCCGGTGCCGCTGCTGGTCACCGTGCCGACATACACCAGCCCGCTCGCCAGGTTCGACGTGCCGGTGAACCCGCCGCCCGTGTGCGTCCCGTCCTTGAACGTCGCCTGATAGGCGCTCGGCAGCGTGTACGTCCCCACCGCAGTCTTCGTACCGCCGCCGTAGGGCTCCCACCACAAGGTGACGGTCGTGCCGTTGATCGACGCCCCGAGCCGGATGGCGGCCGTGGCACTCGTCCAGTTGGACGGGGCGGTGCCATACGACGCGGTGTCGAGCACGGTCCCGACACTGTTGCGGAGCGTGACCACGAAGTGCGAGGAGGAACGGTCGATGCCGAACTGCAACCCCTCGCCGTTCTGGTAGTTGGACGTGCTGATCGGCTGCCAGAGCATCAGGCCCATCGTCTGGCTCGACGGCAGCACCGCCCCGCGCGCGAGATCGACGGTGTAGCTCACGCGGTCGTCGCCAAGACCCACCCCCGCCCGCACAAAGGCCCCGGTCCCGCTGGCGTTGCATTGCACCTGCCCGAGCCCCGTAAAGAGCCAGCTGGACGCGCCGCCGCCGTAGCCCCACGAGCCGAACCCACGGTTCGGTGTGTGGGACGACAACGCGGCGTCGAGCACGTCGGCCATCAAGTCGAGGCCGGAGAGGCCCGTCGGGATCGTCGTGGTCGCGGCCGTGCCGACATACAGGTAGCGGGCCAAGTTGGCGCCCCCGAACCGCGAGGCGTTCCGCGCCCCCAGCACCGGCGTCCCATCCACCGCGCCCCGCAGGTCGCCCGTGAACGTGCTGATGCCCCCCACGGCCAGCGTGGACGCGAGCGATGCCGCCCCCGTGACCCCGAGCGTGGACGCGAGCGACGCCGCGCCGCCCACGCTCAGCGCCGCCGCCAGCGCGGTCGCGCCCGCGACGGTCAGCGTGGCCTGGAACGCCGCCGCCTTCTGCCCCACGATGCTGTCGCCGATGGTGAGGACGGTCCCCGCTTCCCGCAGGTTGGTGAGCCCCAGCACGCCGCCCCCGATGGCCTTCACCAGCGTCCCATTCAACGGCGACGCCGCCTGGCTCGGATCGGCCACGGCGGCATCGGTGCGCTGCTGCTGGAAATACCGGGTCAGCGCCTCGCGGAAGGCGCGTTCATTGGCCGCGTCGTACACCACCGACGCCGCCGGGAGCTTCGGCGGCAGGGCCAGCACGGGTCACGCCGTCCAGCCGTAGAGGTGGCACTTGGAGACGTTGCCGCCGGTGCCGCTCGCCGCCGCCGTCAGGAGAACGCGGGTGTTCGAGGCGCACCGGAGTGGGACGGGGAACGTGACGTGGCCATCGCTCACGGCGTAGTTCACGTTGAACGTCAGCGTCTGCTCGGTGCCCCCCTCGGTGGGCGTGTACTTGAGGGTGTGCCCCTTGACGCCCGTGAGCGCCGTCGAGTAGCTGACATCGAACCCGCCGACGTAGTAACTGGTCCCCGTGGCCGCCGCCCGCGTCGCCGTGGCCGAGGCGTTGTCGGCGCCGCCCTCGACCACCCAGCCGGTGTTGGTGAGCTGCATTGCGCCTCCTCCTTAAGCCCAGGGACCGGAGCCCGTGCCCCAGCCCCACTGACTGAATCCCCGCGTCCGGCTCGCCTGCACGCCCCGCCGGCCGACCGTCGCCAACAGGCTCGCGTACCGATCCTGCGCGTAGACCATCATCTGCGGCGTCATCGCTGCCTCCGCGCCCAGCCCGGAGGCCAGTTCGGCCATCCGAAAGGCCAGCACGTCGTGGTAGGCCGAGGGCACCCCCACCGGCACGTCCGTGTCGAGCACCAGCGCCGCCGGCCAGTAGGCGTAGCGGAAGAAAAGGTTGTGACCGCCCTCGTTGTTCTGGCCCAGCGTCAGCACCGGCGTGTCGTCCGGCCCCGTGAGCGCGAAACACTGCACCGCCCAGCGATCCAACTCCTCGGGCCGCACCTCGATCAGCTTGTTGCCCGTCTGCGTGTCCCACCGCACTTCCAGCCACTTGTGATAGTCGGTGATGGCCGGCGTTTGGGTGCTGAACGTGTAGGTCAGCGCCGTGCTGCTGTCCGGGGTGAGCGTCACCGTCTTGGACAGGTAGCCCGGATTGGCGTCCAGCATATCCGCGACGACTTGGGTGTACGCCTGTCCCGCCAGCAGGTTGAGGATGGTCGGCGTGAAGGCCGGGTCATCGCTCGACGTGCCGAGGTAGGTGAGCGCCGTCGTGCGGAGGTCGCCCAGGTTCACACGGCCGCCGGATGCTTGGCCGTCCGGTGCCGGGCCAGGTGCATCGCCAGCTTGTACGACTGGCCGCAGTCGGGGCAGACGTGGGCCGAGGCGGTGGGTGCCCCAATCTTCGTGTCGGCCGCCGCTGGTGCCGCGCTCGGCGATGGGGGCACCATCTGGGCCGCCGCCCGGCAGGCGGCGAGTTCGATGCGGAAGTCGGACAGCCGCTCGCTGATGCGCTGGGGCGACCGCTGCCAGATGGGGACCGCGAGGAGCCACGTCAGGAGCGCCACGATGGGGGCGTCCGGGTAGTCGAAGCTCACGGTCCGGGTCGGCGTCGCCGGGTCAGGCAGGTCGAGACGCATTGAACGAGTCTCCGTAGGTCGTGGGGACCGCGACACTGGGGTTCCAGCGCACGGCGTTCACCAGGTCGAGCATCCGTTCCCGCCGCCGCTGGTCGAGCCGTGCCCGGAGGTCGCGGTTGAACCGCGCCCGCGCCATCACGGTGCGCTGCGGGGTGCCGAGCCCGTCGTGTCGGTTCCAGATCGCCGTCTCGGTCAGGTTGCGGCACACTTCCCGCATCCCGGCGTCGTCCAGCTCGCGGAACGGCAACAGCCCCGTGACGGGATCGGACTGCAACCGCTCGCCCGTCACGGGGTCGTGGAACCAGCCGTAGAATTGACTCTGCAACTGCCCGTCCGCGCCGAGGAGCCGGAACTCCCACCGCCCGACCTGCTCGTTGAACCGCAGGTCGGCCTCGGCCGTCGTGACCGCCCGCAACTGCTGGAGCCAGCGGGCGGGCACCTCGCGGGCCACGGGGCTTACGCCCCGTAGGGCACGGGGTAGGCCGCGCCCGTCATCGTCGCCTCGTACCCGTCGCGATACACGACGGTGATGGTCCCGGCCGCCAGCGAGGTCGTCCCCGGCACGAAGGTCGAGGAGTTGCAGGTCACGGTGACCTGACCGACCACGCACTTCGACGGCCCCGGCGCCGGGTAGGTGTGCCCGTCGCTGCCGGACACGTCGGCGAAGCTGACGCCGGCCGCCGTGGTGCTGTGGATGCCTTCCACGACCGAGGCCGTGCCGCTGCCATCGACGCAGAGGAGCCACTTGTTGACCTGCCCCGCCGTCAGCGTGGTGCCGGTGAGCGTCCAGAAGTTGTCGGTGCCCGCGAGGCTCTTGAACTGGCCGTCGATCAGGTACGCGATGGTGTTGACGGTCTTGACCTTGGCGGCCGTCGTGGCGTCCGCCACCCCCGCCGCGCCCAGGCAGGCGTTGTCCCGGAGCAGGACGAGCCGCTGGATGCTGCTGAAATCGGTGCGCCCGATGCCGCCGCTGGCGGTATCCTGGGTCGCCACGACCACGTTGCTGCCCGACATAGTGTCGCCTCCTGTGCCGGAGCCGCGCGGGGGCGTCGTGCCCCCGCCGCTCCGTCAGCCTCAGACGCCGAGGCGGTTGATGTCGAAGTAGTCGTTGATGTCCGAGATCAGCCCCAGCGCGTTCCGCTGGAGGTAGGCGAGGTTCCAGTACTTGCGGACCGTCGCCTCGATGCCGTCCTGGCCCACGATGCGGACCATCATCTGCCCGTCATCGTCCAGCCAGTCGGTCCCGAGCAGGTCGGCCATCTGCATCGTGCTCGTGGTGAGCAGGAAGAGCCGGGTGTTCGGGCAGTCCGGGTCGTCGATGACCGGGATGGGGGCGCCGGCGGTCAGGATGGCGACCAGCGGCTTGTACCCGCCCTTGAGCTGCACGTCCTGCCCATCGATCCGCTGGAGCGGCAGGAACTGCTCCGAATACTTGAGCGGGATGCCGGGGCTCGTCACCGCGAGGTTCGGGGTCTGCTTGCTGACCGTCCGGATCTGGGTGATGGTGTGGAGGACGAGGGCGTTGGTGATGTCGCGGAGGGTGCCCCCGTTGTCCTGCACGGTGGCCTTCCACGCCTGCCCATAGGTGGCCGGGTCGATGTTCTCGAACTGCCCCGAGTTCTGGCACGCCTTGAGCAGCCCGTTGGCCTCACCGGCCTGGATGTTGTCGGTGTCACTGGTGGCGCGGGTGATGATGGCGCCGTCGGTCGCCGTGAACGAGTTGGCGACCGTGAAGGTCGTGCTGGTCACGGCCGTCACCACGTCGCGGGCGATGAACGTGGTGCCGTTGGACTGGTAGAACGCCAGTTCGTCGCCCACGTTGATGTGCTTCATCCCACTGCCGGCGTTGACCTGCCCGTAGTCGCCCGGCGCGCCGCCCTGGCCGGTGCCGACGGTCTGGGTGGCCGAGGTGGCCCCGGTCGGGATGGTGGCGAGCACGCCGTCGGCGTTGCAGAACATCTGCCGGTTCACTTCGAGGTCGTGCGCCTTCATCCGGTCGTCCATCGCGAACGCCAGTTCCTGCTTGAACGCGCCCTTGTTGAGCTTGGACGCGGCGATGCGGGGGCCGCTGATGCCGAGCCGGGTGTAGGTGTAGACCGGCGACATCTGGCCCTGGGCCACCACGCCGTTGCTGGACGGGGGCAGGGACTTGCCGATCCCGGCGTTGGCCGAGGCGCCGCCCCACGCGGCCTTGACCGCGAAGATCCACTGGGAGCCGGCGAAATTGGCGTTCGGGAGCTTGCCGAACTGCGCCTTCAGGGGCGTGCCCCAGTTGGTCGCGTCGGTGTAGAAATCGGTGTAGAGTTGCTTCAGCAGGTTCGCAACATCATCCACCGCAGCGGACGAGGACATAGCGATCCCTCCAGGTGTGGCGGCCGCCGAGGGCGACCGTCAGGGGTGAGCGAGTGAGCTTCGAGCGGTGCTCACGCCGCCGCACCTGGTGGGGTGGGGGCTGGGGCAAACCGCGCGCACGGACGGCGGGTGGGCCGGGTGCGAACGGGCCACGGGTCGGTGGCCGAACCTACCAACAGCAGGGGCGCGGGTGGGCGCCCCGTGACTCCACGCAATATGCGGTACACGCACGCACAATGCAAGACACCGTCACGCGTCCCGCAGGAAGGCGGCCAGTCGCTCTTCCCGCTGCTCCGGCGTCTCGTAGCGCGGCGTCCGCTTGCTGGGCGCGGCGGGCGCCCCGGGTACCGGGGCGGTCGGCGGTGCCTTACCGCGCTGGACCACGTGCTCGGTCTGGGCGTTGGCCTTGAGCGCCTTGAGCTCCGCTTCCAGCGCCGCCACGCGCGCCTGGACGGGTTCCACGGCCTTCGAGAACACCCCGGCGTGGTGCTTGAACACCTCTTCGAGCGCCGCCGGCGTCAGCGGCCCGTCGCCCAGCGTGCCCATCCGCCCCTGCTGCTGTACACAGAGCGACACGCGGGCCGCGTACTCGCGCTGGACCGCCTCGATCGGGACGCCGGGGTATTTGTCCTTGAGCGCCCCCATCCAGCCCTCCACCGTCGCCGTGGCCCGCTGGACATACTCCTCCTGCGCCCGCTCGCGGAGCATCTGGTTCTCGGCGTCCGTCTCCCGCTTCGCGAGCTCGGCCTCGAACGCCTGCCGGTAGCGGGGATTGGTCTGGAGCTGCTGGAGGTGGCTCTGCCACTGCTCGAACTTGGCTGGGTCGGTCTGCGCCTCGCGGAAGGCCCGCTCCTGCTCGTCGAGGTACTTCTGCCGCTCCTCCAGCCGGGCGCGGATCACCGCATCCTGCTCCCGCTGCCGCTGGACCGCCTGCCGCTCCGTCTCGAACTGCTCCTTCCGCAGCTTGTAATCGGTGCCCATCATCCCCTGGCGCCGGAACTCATCCATCGTGGCCGTGAGCGTCTGGTCGTGGCGCTTGAACTCCAGTACCGCATCCGCCGGGATCTTGAACTCTTCCTCGCCGCGCCTGGCCACGATCCAGTCGGACGGGCCGCCCTGGGCCGTCGAGGCGGCGGGGGCGCCCTCGGGCGTGGCGGCGGGGGTGGCCGAGGCATCGGGGGCTCCGATCTTCGTGTCGGCCGCCGCTGTGGTGGGTGCGGCCTGTGCGGCGGGGGTGGCGGGCGTGGGCTCGGGGGCG
>CAMLHU010000130.1 GCA_946479825.1 uncultured Gemmatimonadota bacterium | reverse complement strand
GCGCTCGCGGCGTCGCTCCTCGTCGCGGTCGGCGCCACGGTGCAGCTCGAGCGCCGGCTGGGGCGGCTCGAGGAGACCCTCGCGGCCCAGCAGCAGGCCCTCGCCGCGCTCCGCGACACGATGTCCGTGGCCCGCCACGCGGGGAAGGTGCTGCAGGCGGGGTTCACGATGGACGGCCAGCACTGCGGGATGATGATCCTGGCCGACGAGCAGACCCATCGCTGGAACGTCGTGGTGCACGGACTCCCGCCGGCCAGGCCGGGAGCCCGCTACCAGTTCTGGTTCATCACCGACGATGGGATGAAGGCGGGGAAGCCGATCGAGGTGGTGCCCGGCCGGATCGTGACCTTCACGACCGGGATGCCGCCAGGCGACGCCCGGGTGATGGGCGCGGCGCTCAGCCTCGAGCCGATGGACAACTCCGGCGCCGGGATGCGCGGCACCGAGCTGGCCAAGATCATGATGTGAGCGCCGTCGCCCGCCCCCGCCTCACTGCTCGTCGGCGGTCGGGCCGAAGAGGTTGGGCAGCGGCACGTCGTTGAGCCGCAGGTACACCGTGAGCTGCGCCCGGTGATGCACCAGGTGGTTCAGGGTGTCGGTCCGGAAGGTCTCGTAGCGCGGCTTGGTGAAGACCACCTGCCCCTGATACTTGAAGGTCCACGGCACCGACCAGTCCGCATCGCTCATCTTCAGGAGCTCCTGGCGCGCCGCCGCCGCGTTGGCGTCGAACATCGCCAGCAGCGCCTTGGTCCCATCGAACTTCCGCGCCAGTTGCTTCGCGACCTCCTCGGTGTAGTCGAACCCCGTGTCGCGGCAGGTCACCACTCCCCAATACGGCAGCGTGGCGACGTGGACGGCCAGGTCGCCCAGGGAGTACGACTTGGGGTGCGGCTTCCAGGCCGACTTGGCCTCGGGGACGCGCTCGAGGGTCTTTCGGGTCCCCGCCAGTTCGCGGTCGAGCTCGGGGAGGAGCAGTTCGGTGATGGTCATGGTGCCCAGTCCTGAATGGTTGAGTGGCCTTCGTGGTTCACGCTGTGCCTGCCCGTCCCTCGACCTGCGCCCGTCGGCGCCGGCTCTCGGAGACAGGATACCCCAGTTCCTCCTGCAGTTCCCGGAACCGCGCCGACAGCGCGGCCTCATAATCCTTGCCCGGCATCTGCGACCGCGCATACCGCCTGGCGTAGCGGGGAACGAGCGCCGGGAACTCGCGCGCCAGGTGGGGAAGGAAACGGGCGCGGGCGGCCGCGCCAAGCCGGAGCGCCGACCCGGACGCGTAGCGGGCGCCCGCTTCCTTCCCGGCCGCGAGGAGCGCGCGGAGCGCCGCGCGCCCGTCGGTGACGCCCGGGACCACCGGCGCCACCAGGAGCCCTGCGTGAACGCCTGCGTCGGTCAGCGCCTTGAGCGCGCGGAGCCGGGCGAGCGGGGCGGGGGAACGCGCCTCGAGCCGCCGCACCATCCGACGGTCGAGCGAGGCGAGCGAGATGTTGACCGTCACGTCGTGCCGCTCTGACAGCGCGCGCAGCAGGTCGATGTCCCTGGTGATCAGCGGCGACTTGGTGATCAGCGCGAGCGAGAGCTTCTCATATCCCAGGAACCGCTCCAGGATCTTCCGGGTCAGTCCGAACTGCTTCTCAGCTGGTTGATACGGATCGGTGGCCGTGCCGATCACGATGGTGTCCGGCCCCACCACCGCCGGCATCAGGTCCCGAGACAGCAGCGCGGCCGCCTCGGCCTTGACCAGGATCAGCCGTTCGAAGGCAAGCCAGGCGGGAAGCGGCGTGGGCGCGTGAGGCGCGTGCGGCGCATCCGGTCCTGCCCGTTCGAGGGTCCAGCGGTGCGTGTCACGTGCGTAGCAGTAGGTGCAGCCGAACTCGCACCCGATATATGGATTGATGGACCAGAACCCCAACCCGGTGCTCTCCGGCCCATTCAGGATCCGCCGAGCCTCGATGCGGTGATAGCTCGCCCCGCGTTCGTGACGCGAGAGCTCCTGCCACGGGGCCGGAGTGTCGAGGAGGGGGAGCTGGGTGGAGGGCATCGTGGGGCGCTGTCCGCTATCCGTTATCCGCTATCCGTTGTCCGAATGGGGCCGCGGGGCGGGCCATCATCATCGGGGGCGGCCGCAGGCCACCCCCTACAGATATTCCGTTCCCTCGTTCCCCGTTCCCGCCCTTCCCGTTCACCCTTCACCGTTCACCGTCTTCCCGCTCACCTCTCACCGCTCACCTACTCGCACCTCCCCCACCCGCATTGCGCGCACGACAAACACCCCGAGGCGCGGACGATGGGGCCGGCGCACTCGGGACAGACCTTGATCAGAGACCAGGTCAGCGGGTTCCGGTCGGTGGGGGCGGGCGGGTAGGGCCGGGGGGCTGGGACGTGCATGGGCGGCCTCGCTTCGGAGTATGTTCGGTTATTGAAACCGAATATAAGCCGAAGATTTTGGCCGTCAAGAATGGGCGACTTGGCGCAGGGCTTCGACCCCCTCCTTGAGTTGCTGGTCGCTCAGGTACGGCGCCGGCCCGAGCCGAAGCACGTCACCCCGGCTGTCGGCGAACACCCCACGGGCCCGGAGCCGCTCCACGATCTCCGCGGCCTTCGGCGCCCGGAGCGCCACGAATCCGCCGAGCTCGGTGAGCGGCGCCATCCGGTCGCGGGCGATGACGCCGGGGTCGAGATCGAGCGCGTCGAACGCGTCCGCCAGCACGCCGACCTGGTGCTGGCTCACTTCCCGGAGCAGCGCCGGCGTGAGCCCTTCCTCTTCGAAGAACCGGAACACCCGCGCAGCGCGATAGTGGCTGGTGGGATCGTACGTCGAACCGGCGAACTGGTCGGCACCGGCGCCGTACACCACCCGTCCCGCCTCGCCGCGCTCCGCCAGCGCGGTGAACTCGCTGTACCAGCCGGTGACGACGGGACGGAACTTCCGCCCCGGCGGGATCCGGAGAAAGCAGTTCCCCTCGCCCAGCTGGCAGTACTTGTAGCCCCCGCCGACGACGAACGCGCCCTCGAGCCCGGCCTTCACGTCGAAGGGCACGACGTTGAGCGCGTGGTACGCGTCCACCAGCAGCTCGGCGCCGTGCCTGGCGCACCGTTCGGCCAGTGCCGCCAGGCCGTGCGCGATCCGGCCGCTGTCGAAGAACACGGCCGAGACGATCACGATCGCGGTCGAGTCGTCCACTTCCGCCGCCAGCCGCTCGGCCACCGACTCCACCGGCGCCTCGTCCACCTTGACGACCTCGAGCCAATCCTCAGCCAGTCGATCGAGCTGGCGGCGGACGGTGTGGAACTCGCCATTGGTGGTGACAATGCGGGGCCGTGCGCGGAGCGGCAGCGCCGAGAGCAAGCGGACGACGAGCTCGTGGGTGTTGGCGCCGAGGGCGATCCCGCCGCCGGCGTCGCCGAGGAGGCGCGCGAAGCCCGCCCGGACCTGGTCCGTCCGGGCGAAGGCGTGCTCCCACTTGTCGTCGACGTACTGCGCGGCGTCGAGCCAGGCCTCGGCCTGGGCGTCGAAGCCGCAGTCGGGCCAGGCCTGGTGCGAGTGGCCCGTGAGGAGGATCCGCTCGGTGACCCGGAATCGCGCGTAGTGCCGGGCCAGCGCGTTGGGGGTGCGGTAGAGCGCGGCCGGGTCCATCACATCTCGGTGCGGATGGCCCAGAGATCCGGGAAGAGCGGATGGTCGAGCGTGGTCTTGAGGTATTCCGCGCCGTCGCTCCCGCCGGTCCCCTTCTTCGTGCCGATGGTGCGCTGGACCATCTTCACGTGCCGGTAGCGCCACTCCATCAGCCCTTCGTCGAGGTCCACCATTCGCTCGCAGACGTCAGCGAGGTCGGGATGGCCGCGATAGACCCGCACCAGGGCGGTGCGGAGGTCGGCGGAGGGTTCGACGCGCCGGGTCACGTCGCGATCGAGGTGCGCGCGCGGGACGTGGACGCCGTTGGTGGCGAGGTAGCGGAGGAAGGCGTCCCAGAGGGTCTGCGCCGCGAGCCGGCGTTCGAGGCGAGTGCGGCCCAGGCTCCCGGCCGGGTAGCGGTCGAGGGCGCGGGCGTCCTTCCAGCCGAGCGCGAACTCGAGCTCGCGGAACTGGAACGACTGGAAGCCGCTCCCGGAATCGAGCCGGTCGCGGAAGGAGAGGAACTCGAGCGGCGTCATCGTCTCGAGGATGTCGATCTGCGCCACCAGCACCTTGAGGATGGTGAGGATCCGCTTGAGCGTGTGGCGGGCGCGGTGCCCGTCGTTGGCGCGGAGCAGCCGGTCCAGGTGGTCGAGCTCGTGCAGCACCTGCTTGAACCAGAGCTCGTACACCTGGTGGATGACGATGAAGAGCATCTCGTCGTGCTCCGGCCCGTCGGAGAGCGGGCGCTGGAGCTCGAGGAGCTCGGGGATCTTGAGGTATTCGCCGTAGGTGGGCATGAAGGGAGGCGTGTGGGCGCGTAGGCGCGTGAGGCGCGCAGGCGCGTGGGGGCCACGCCGGTCGCGACGCTCAAGGGTCGCCGCCGGGGGGGTCGGGGTCAAGGCCAGCCCCGCGCACTCGACCCCTGACCCCTGACCCCTGACCCCTAGGCCCTAAGCCCTAAGCCCTACGCCCTACGCCCTCACTTCTCCACCCTCTTCACCATCACATAGAACTGCGGGTCCGCGCGGAGCGAGTCGCCGGTGGCGAGCGTCGTGTGCGTCGCCTGCCAGCGGGCCGTGGGGTGGAGCCAGGTCCAGGTGGTGTCGGCGCCGCCGGCGACGCGGACCGGCATCGCGAAGCCGGGGACGACGTCGGTCCACCGGTACGACAGCTTGGTGCCGTCCGACCGGTACTCGAGCGTCGGGACCATCGTCGTCTCCTGATACTGGACGAAGACCTTGGAGAGGTCGGTCCCGGTGTGCTTGCTCATGTAGTTACGGATGTCGGCCGCGGTGACGGTCTGGTGACGGAAGGTGCGCTGGATCCCGCGCAGGGTCGCAAGCCACTTGTCGTCGTCGTTCACCACGGCGCGCATCGTCATCAGCATGTTGGCGCCCTTGAAGTACCGGTCCTGCGAACGCGGCACGTCGTACACGCCGTAGTGGCCGATGATCGGTTCGTCGTTCTTGATCCGGCTGCGGACGCCGGCGAGATACCGCACCCCCGCGGCGCGGCCCTTGGTGCACTCCAGGTAGAGTCCCTCCGCGTACATCCCAAAGCTCTCGTGGATCCACATATCGGCGTGGTCCTTGGCGCTCACGCTGTTGCCCCACCATTCGTGGGCGCTCTCGTGCACCACGATGTAGTCCCAGCCGAGACCCTCGCCGGTCCCGGAGAGGTCGCGCCCCCGGTAGCCCGGCAGGTACTCGTTGCCGTAGGCGATCCCGCTCTGGTGTTCCATGCCGAGATATGGGACTTCGATGAGCTTGTAGCCGTCCTGGTACCAGGGATACGGCCCGAACCAGCGCTCGAAGCAGGCGAGCATCCCCTTGACCTGCGGCATCAGCGACTCGGCCTGCGCGCGATGGGGCGCCAGCGCCCAGAACTCGACGGTCAGCGGTCCGTCGGCGCCGGCGAGGGTGTCGCGCACGGGGACGTAGCTCGGTGACGCGTTGATGGCGACGTCGTAGCTGTTGATCGGGTCGGCCACGAACCACTCGTAGGTGGTGGTGCTGTCGGCATTCCGGGTGGCGGAGCGGAGGCGGCCGTTCGACACGTCGATCAGCGGATCGGGGACGGTGATCGCGATGCGCTGGCTGTCGGGTTCGTCGGCCGGATAGTCCTTGAGCGGCCACCAGCTGCTGGCGCCCGGGCCTTCGTCGGCCGTGGCGATCCACGGCTGGCCGGCCGAATCAGCGGCCCAATGGAAGGGACCGGGGCGTCGGGTGGAGTCGGCCGGGTCGGCGTGCCAGCCGCCGTGGTAGTACGCGCGCAGGGTGGCGCGGCCTCCCTTGCGTGCGGGGACGGCGAGCGTCACGAAGTAGGCGTTCCCGTCGCGGCGGAACGCGAGCGCCCGGCCGTCCTGCACCACGCTGTCCAGCGCGAGCGGGACCTGGAGGTCGAGCTGCATCACGCTCCCCGCCTTGAGCGCGCGGTAGGTGATCCCGTTCCACCCGGCGATGCTGCTGTCCGCCGGGTGCACCGCCACGTGGAGATCGTAGAACTCCGCGTCCCACCACGCGCGCCCGGGGGTGTTCGAGCCGTGGAGGGTGTCGGCGTGGGTGAAGACCCGCGGCTGCTGGGCCGCGAGGGACGGAGCGGCGCACGCGAGGAGGGCGGCCGCGAGGGCGAGGCGATGCATGCGGATCACATCCCGCCCTTGCGTGCGGTCGGCGGGAGGATCCCGTTCAGGCGGA
>CAMLHU010000129.1 GCA_946479825.1 uncultured Gemmatimonadota bacterium | reverse complement strand
GGCGAGATGGCGCGCCAGGTGGCCCACGAGATCAAGAACCCGCTCACGCCGCTGCGGTTGAGCATCCAGCACCTCCGGCGCGTGCATCGCGAGCGTCCGGGGGAGTTCGACGCGACCTTCGACGTCACCGTCGAGCGCATCCTGGCCGAGATCGGACGCCTCGACACCATCGCGCGGGCGTTCAGCCGGTTCGCCGCGCCGGCCGAGCGGGCCGAGCCGCTCGAGTCGCTCGACCTCGGCGCGGTGGCCGCCGACGTGCTCCACCTCTATCGCCTGGGCGAGGACGGCGCGACCGTCGAACTCGACGCCCCGGCCCCGGTGCGGGTCGGCGCGCGGCAGGACGAGCTCAGGGAAGTGCTGGTCAACCTGGTGGAGAACGCCCGCAACGCCGGGGCGCGCCGGATCGTGGTCACGGTGCGGCCCGGCCGGCTCGGCGTGACCGACGACGGGGCCGGGATCCCGGCGGAATTGCTGCCGCGGATCTTCGAGCCGCGATTCTCCACGACCACGAGCGGCAGCGGGCTCGGGCTCTCGATCGTCAAGCGGCTGGTGGAGGGGTGGGGCGCGACGGTGGCGGTGACGAGCGCGGAAGGACGGGGGACGACGGCGACGGTGCGGTTCGCGGGCGGGGCGTAACGAGGCCTACGGGGCCGGGGCCGACAGCGCGGCGCCGGCGGCGGGGCGGGGGGAGAGCGAGTCCACCCGCGCGAGCGTCGCGACCGAGTCGGGCCCCGAGGCGAAGCGCGGGGTGTAGTCCGTCCAGACCGGCCGGAGGGTGAGCGCGAGCGAACGCCCGCGCCGCGCGGTGAGCTCGGCCAGCAGCCCCTTGTCGGTCCACGGGAACGGCTGGCGGAACACGAAGTTGCCGAGCGAGTACAGGATCGGCCGGCCGCGATACCACTCCATCCCCTGGGGGACGTGGGGATGGTGGCCGATGACGGCGTCGGCGCCCGCCGCGACGATCCCCCGCATCAGGCGCCGGAGCGAGGGCCGCGGTCCGCCGCGGTATTCGTCTCCGGCGTGCAGCATCACGATCACCAGGTCGGCGCCGAGGGAGTCGCGCGCAGCGCGCATCAGTGGGCCCAGCACGGCGGTATCCGCCCAGGCAATGCAGCAGGCCGCCGGCGTGCCGCGCAGGGTGAGGCCGGCCAGGTTCACGATGGCCGTCACGCTGAACATCGCGACCCGCCAGCCGTCGTGGTCGAGGATCGCGGGCCGATAGGCGTCGGCCGGCGTGGGTCCGGTGCCGGCGTGGGGCAGACCGATCGCGTCGAGGTGCTCGAGCGACTCGAGCAGGCCGCGGCGGCCGAAGTCCCAGGCGTGGTTGTTGGCGGTGCTCACCGCGTCGAACCCGGCGGCGACGAGGAGCGGGCCCGCCACGTGCGGTCCCGCGAAGACCATCTTGCCGGTGGGGTCGGTGGTGTCGCCCCGGTCGAGCAGGATGCTCTCGAGGTTGCCGATCGCGAGGTCCGCCGCGCGGAGCGAATCGGCGACGCCGGCGAAGATGCTGTCGCCCTTGCCGGCCAGGATGTAGTCGCGGGCGATGGCGCGGGCGAAGTTGATGTCGCCCACCGCCGCGAGGCGGAGCGTGCCCGGCGCCTGCGCCGGCGCCGCCCCCGCCATCAGGAGCGCCGCGCCCGCGGTCAGCAGCAGCCGCCTCACGGCCGCGACCGGAGCGACACGTCGCTCCGCTCCGCCGGCCCGGTGCTCAGCACCAGGAGCTGCGACACGAAGCCGTCGGCCGCCACGCGGACGTATTGCACCTGACAGTTGGCCACCAGGTCCTCGTCGAACCGCAGCACGTAGTCCCCGTTCGAGTCGCTCGTCGTCTGGTACGGGGTGCCCATCACCGACAGCACCGCGCCCACCAGCGGCTCGGTGCTCCCCTGACGATACACCCGGCCCGCGACGACGCCATACTTGACCGGCTCATCCGGCGCCCGGACGTGCGGCGGCCCCGGCGTGCACTTGGCGCCGAGCGAGCCGAGGTCAGGGGGGCGCTGCCACTCGGGCACCGGGTCGGTGCGGGTGAGCGGCGAGGCGAACTCCCCCGGATGGAACGCGAGGCTCCGGATGTGGCGCTGCACCGTCGGCGTCGGCGCCGGCGTGGTGGCCTCCGGCGCGGGCGCTTCGGCCTTGTCCGGCACCGACGCGGGATCGGCCGTCCGCTCCGGGGTGGTGGCGGGCGGAGGCGGCGGTGGCTTGGTCTCGGCCGGCGCGGGCGGGGTCACGGGATGCGGCGGCGCCGGGCCCTGGCGGACGGTCGGCGGCAGCGGGCGGGGGCGCGGGGGCGCGAGGTAGATGGCCTGGACCTGCTTCCGCTCGCGCTGGGCGGTCTCGAGGCTGTCGGTGGCGCGGGTGAGAAGGAACCGCTGCGGACGCTCGGCCCAGAGCACCAGCGCGATGAGCAGCAGGTGCACCACCGCGCTGGTGGCCACGCCGGTCCACGCCCGCCGGAGCGGGTCGGGAGGCGCGAGCTGATGGCTGGGATCGAGATCGAGCATGCCGGCGCGGGTAGGGGATCCGCCTTCCTGGGTCCGGGGACGCGAGCGCGCCGGTGGAGCGGTCCGTCAAATGTACGCAGGGGAGGGGACGCCCGCTGTGCGGGCGGTCGCACGCCGCGCCCGGAGGCGATAGCTTCCTGTCCGATGACCCCACCGCTCAGCGGGCTCGACCCCGCCCGACTCGAACGCGACGCGCCGCTCGCGCCGTGGACCACCTTCCGGATCGGCGGCCCCGCCGACCTCCTGTACCACGCCTCCGGCGCGGACGACCTCGCGCGCGCGGTGATGGCGGGCCGCGCCGCCGGGCTGCCGGTGTTCGTGCTCGGGCTCGGCGCCAACATCCTGGTGGGCGATCGCGGGGTGCGCGGGCTGGTGGTGCGGAACGCGGCGGGGCGGGTGGAGTGGCGCGAGGACGGGACCGTCCGGGCGGAGAGCGGCGCCGTGATGCAGGACCTGATCCTCGAGTCGGTCCGCCGGGGCTGGTCGGGGCTCGAGCACTACATCGGGATCCCGAGCACGGTGGGCGGCGCGATCTGGCAGAACCTGCACTTCCTCTCGCCCGCCCCCGAGCGCGCTCGGACGATGTTCATCGCGGAGGTGTTCGACTCCTGCGATATCCTCTCGGCGGAGGGGGAGCGGAAGACCGTCGGGCCGGACTACGTGAAGTTCGGGTACGACGACTCGGTGTTCCACCACCGCGCCGACGTGGTGCTCGCCGCCACGTTCCGCCTGGCCAAGGGCGACCCCGACGCGCTGCAGCGGATCCTCCAGGAGAACCTGAGCTGGCGCGGTTCGCGCCATCCGTGGCTCGGCGTGCACCCGAGCGCGGGCTCCATCTTCAAGAAGATCGAAGGCGTGGGCGCGGGCCGGCTGGTGGACCAGTGCGGGCTCAAGGGATTCCGGGTCGGCGACGCGCAGATCTCCCACCTCCACGCCAACATCATCGTCAACCTGGGCCACGCCACCGCGGCCGACGTGCGGGCCGTCATCGCCCACGCGCAGCGGGCAGTGGCCGACAGGTTCGGGCAGCACCTCGAGCCCGAGATCGGCTTCATCGGCGAGTTCTGACCGGGGCAGGGGCCGGACGCAGAACGGGGGCGATCGCTCGCCCCCGTTCGCGTTCCCGGGATCTTCGCTCAGTGGCCCATACCGGCCATCGCCACCTGCGGGTTCCCCACCCGGATGAGGCCCACGGCGCCCTTCTCGGCGTCGGCGAAGCTGTGGGTCACGAAGGCATACACCCCCGCGCCGCTCTCGCCCTTCTTGAACGTCGTCTCGAACACCGCGCCCCCGCCCGCCGGGATGCCCCAGGTCTGCACCCCTTCGAGCGCGTGGTCGGGGTGCCCGTCAGGATACACCCGGTCGAAGATCGTCCCGACGATATGGAAGTCGCTGTCGAAGTTCGGTCCGGCGTTCACCACGTAGAACCGGACCCGGTCCCCCTCGTCCACCTGGAGCGGATGCTCCTTGTACTGGAACGCCCGCCCGTTGAAGACCACGTAGGTCGGGCGCTTGTCGCTCCCGGCCTGCAGGTCCATCTGCATCGGCACGCCGAGGGAGTCGCGCTTCGCGGCGCTGTCGGGACGGGCGTAGAACTCGCTCTGGATGACGACGAACTCCTTGTCCGCCCGGGTGCCCCACCCGCCCGCCGGATCCACGATGATGGCGAAGTACATCCCGTTCATGATGTGGGCCGAGACCGGCGCGGTGCCGCAGTGCACCATGAAGACGCCGGGATCGTGCGCGGTGAACTCGAACGAGTGCGTCTGCCCGGGAAGGATCATCCCGAAGGCCTCGTTCATCGGGATGCGGGCGGCGTGGAAGTCGATCGAGTGCGGCATCGGCGACTCGTTCACCACGTGGATGCGGACCAGGTCGCCCTGGCGGACGTGGAGGATCGGCCCGGGGATCGTGCCGCCGAACATCCAGCCCTCATACGTGGTCCCGTCGGCGATGGTCACCCGTCCGTGGGTGATCGGGATCGTGAAGTCCTTGATCCCGGCGGTGGACGCCGGGGTCACGACCGGGTCGTAGACCGGGGTCGTGGCTCGGGGGGTGACCCCGAAGTTCACGGCGTCGATGGTGCGGCTGTGGGTGGCCCCGGTCAGGACCCAGGTCCCGGTGCCGAGGGTGAGGACGATGATAAGGAAAGTCGCAAAGCGGCGACTGGTCATTGTAATGCTCCATCCGACGTTCGCTTCAGGGAGGCGCCGAGTGCGCCGTGACCCGTGAAGAGGATACGGCGAAGCAAGTGACAAATGGTGCAAGGATTTGTGAATCTGGCTTTAGAAACAGCGGGCCCGGTGGTCGGCGGCGTTTCCGCCCCTCCGGGGGTGATTTCGGTGACGGTCGGCGGGGCCGGGGCCCATACCGTAGGCGGACCCCAACCCGGATCCTCCGATGCTCAGCCGCATCCGCTCCGCCGCCGTCCTCGGTATCGACGCCTATCTGGTGGATGTCGAGGTGGACATCACCAATGGACTGCCCACGTTCTGCGTGGTGGGGCTGGCGCACGGGGCGGTGCGGGAGGGACGGGAGCGGATCTATCCGGCGCTCGCCAACGCCGGCTACTCGGTCCCCCTCAAGCGGGTGACCGTGAACCTCGCGCCGGCCGACGTGCGGAAGGACGGCTCGGCCTTCGACCTGCCGATCGCGCTCGGCGTCCTGGCCGCGAGCGGGCAGATCCCCGACGAACGGCTGCGCGACGAGGTGATCCTGGGCGAGCTCGGACTCGAGGGCGACCTGCGGCCGGTGCGCGGGGCGCTCTCGATGGCGCTGGCCGCCCGGTCCGCCGGGTGCCGCGGGGTGATCCTCCCGGCGGCCAACCTGCGGGAGGCCGCGGTGGTGGACGGGATCGAGGTGCGGGGGGCGCGGACGCTCGCGGAGGTGTGCGCGCACCTGACCGGCGAGGCCCGTCTCGCTCCGGCGCACGTGGACCTGCGGGAGCTGATGGCCGAGCGGCGGCTCGACGTGGTGGACTTCAACGACGTCAAGGCGCAGGCCTCGGCCAAGCGGGCGCTCGAGGTGGCGGCGGCGGGGGGCCATAACATCCTGCTCATCGGGCCGCCGGGGGCGGGGAAGACGATGCTGGCCCGGCGGCTGCCGACGATCCTGCCGCCGATGTCGCTGGACGAGGCCCTCGAGACGACCAAGATCCACAGCGTGGCGGGCCTGCTGGCGCCCGGGCAGTCGCTCACGGCGGTGCGTCCGTTCCGCGCGCCGCACCACACCATCTCCGACGCCGGGCTCATCGGCGGCGGATCGAACCCGCGCCCGGGAGAGGTGAGCCTGGCGCACGGCGGGGTGCTGTTCCTCGACGAGCTCCCCGAATTCCGGAAGAACGTGCTCGAGGTGCTGCGCCAGCCGCTCGAGGATGGCCACGTCACGCTGAGCCGGGCGGCGATCAGCCTGACCTACCCGGCCCGGTTCATCCTCGCGGCGGCGATGAACCCGTGTCCCTGCGGCTATCACGGCGACGCGGTCCATCCTTGCCGCTGCCCGCCGGAGACGGTGGATCGCTACCTGTCGCGCCTCTCGGGGCCGCTGCTCGACCGGATCGACATCCACCTCGAGGTCCCCGCGGTCAACTATCGCGACCTGGCGGGCGATCCGCCGGCGGAATCGAGCGCCGCGATCCGGGGGCGGGTGGAGGCGGCCCGGGTCCGGCAGGCCGAGCGGTTCCGGGAGCGGCCGGGGATCCACGCGAACGCGCAGATGACCGCGCGCGACCTCCGTCGGTGGTGCCGGGTCGGGGGCGACGTCGAGGAGCTGTTGCGGACGGCCATCACGCGGCTCGGGCTCTCGGCGCGGGCCTACCATCGG
>CAMLHU010000128.1 GCA_946479825.1 uncultured Gemmatimonadota bacterium | reverse complement strand
CCGTCGTTGTTGAACGTGGCCGAGTGCCAGTAGGAGAAGTTCGAGTCCGACACCGCGTCGATCCGCACCGGGTGGGCCGGGTCGCGGATGTCGAGCAGCAGGCCGTAGCCCTCGCACGCGCCGCCCGCGTAGCCGATGGCCGGGTAGAGCGTGATGTCGTGGCACTGCGTGGGCCCGGGCTTGGGCGCGTTGGGGTCCTGCTGGCCGCGGGCGCCGATCAGCCTGGCGATGAGCGCCGGGAGGTCGCGCCGCAGCTGGGCGCTGTCCGCCGCGGTCGGGGCGCCGGTGCCGTTCCGGGACTTCACGATGCTGTCGAGCATCCGGTTGGCGAAGGCGTCCGGCAGCACCACCTGGTTGCCCAGGATGTCGGCGACGTAGGCGCCGCGGGCCTTGGCCGCGTCGATCTCCTTCTTGTCGTCCGGCGCGAGCCCGTGGTGCGGCGGGGCCACCAGGTCGTTGAAGATCCGCGGCGAGCTCACGATCGCGGCGGCCTCGGGGTGCGCCAGCGGCACCTTGATGACCTCGATCCGGAAGAGCGCGGTGGTCGAGTCCTGCCCGGGCATCCCCGACGAGCACCCGGCCAGCTCATTGGGCGAGCGCACCGGCGCCGACCCGGAGATGTACACGTACACGTTGTCCGGGTCCTTCGGGTCCACCAGCAGCGAGTGGGTGTGCGACCCGCGGCAGGTCTGGACGTTGCCGACGTACTTCGGGTGCGCCAGGTCGCTGATGTCGAAGATCCGGAGCCCGCGCAGGCGCACCTTGCTGACGGTGTCCTTGACCCCTTCGGCGCCGCAGTCGACCCGGCCGCCGAGCCCCTCGCCGGAGACGAAGAGCAGGTTGTGGTACACCGACACGTCGCTCTGCGAGGCCGGGCAGAAGTACGCGGTCTCGAGCACCGGCTTGGCGGGGTTCGCGATGTCCCAGATCTGGTAGCCGTTATAGCTCCCCTGGATCGCGTAGTGGCTGAAGAACGCCAGGTCGGAGTTGGTGGCGCCCATGAACTTCTCGGACGGCCGGGTGTTGGAGAGCAGCGTCATGTTCCACGCGGCCTGCCCGGCGTCCCACAGGCCGGCCTTGAGGCCGACGCGCGGGTCGGGGCTCGGCGCGGCGTACGACGCGATCGGCGCCGGCGCCGGCCCGCCCGACGTCCCGGCGGACGGCGCGCAGGCCGACACCGCCAGGAGCCCGGAACCGAGGAGCAGCGAGAGCGACCGGGCCGCGGTGCGCCTCGCCGAACGGACGTGTGACTCGAAGGCCATGGCAAATTCCTCTGCTGGGATGAAGGAAGGTCCTGAACGATCCGGGCGCGCCGCCGTCACTGGATCGACACGCCGAAGACGAGGGAGGCGAGCAGCTTCTGCATCCGCGCCACCTCGGTGGTCTGGTCCACGTTGATGTCCGACGCGAGCTTGAAGGTCAGCTCGTCCTCGGCCGCGCCGTAGGAACCGAACAGCTGCTTGACCATCTCGATGGCGCCGGTGTGGTGCTGGATCATGTACCGCAGGAAGTAGACGTCGAAGTCGTGGCCGCGGGCGGCGTCGAGCGTATCGAGCTGCGCGGCGTTCAGCATCCCGGGCATCAGGGTGTCGTGCGCCATCCCCGGCATGTCCATCGCCATCGGCCGCCCGGTCGGCTCGGGCACCGGCTGGTTCCGGTCGCGCAGCCAGTTCTGCATCGTCCGGATCTCGTCGCGCTGGGCGTTGAGGATCCGGGCGCAGAGCGTCCGCACCTCGGGGCTCGCCCCGTGGGTCGGCGCCCACTGCGCCATCACGATGGCCTGGGCGTGGTGCGCGATCATCCCGGTCATGAACTGGATGTCGGCCTCGGTGTACGGGTGCCGGACGCTGTCGGCCCGCGCCCGCGCGATGGCCGCGGCCTCGCCCTGCGCCGCCACCGGGGCGGGGGTACGCTGCGCCGCCTGCCCGGACGACCCGGCACATCCCGCGGCCAAGGCCACGGCCGCGAGCAGACCGCCCGCCGGCCGGATATGACGCTTGAACATTGTGGGAATCTCCTCGAAGACCTGAAGCGCACGGGCCGGACCCCCGCCCGCGCGCGGTACGTACCCTATACGGTAGCACCGTGGCCGAGGTTGGCAACGACCACCCCCCCGGCCACGCCTCTCTGACGGGGCCCCGGTGTCCAAGGTTTCAAACTGGAAGGTGTGAACGCCCCGCGGCTAGAAGCTCATCCACCATTCGCCGTCGAGCCGGGAAAGGAACGCGTCGCCCCGGGCGATGGCCGCGGCCAGCGCCGGATCCTGCGCCCGGGTCAGGACCCACGCGCCGCCGTGTCGGATCCCGCTCCGCCGCACCGCCGCGACCTGCGCGAGCCCGGCATCGAGCCGTCCCGCGAGCGCCACCATCCCCCGCTCGGCGGCGTGCGCCCGCAGGGCGTCGAATACGAGCTGCCGCGCCCGCGCCCGCGCTGCCACCTGCACCACCTGCGCGATCCCGTCGGCGCCCCAGTAGGCCAGGAACCACCCCGCCATCCCGCCGTCCGCCCCGCGCACGATCCGCCCGTCGAGCGGGCCGAGCCGGGTCTTCTCCGCCGCCCGCGCCACCAGCCACCCGAGTGTCGGCGCGTCGTACATCGGACGGAGGGCATACCCGGCCAGCACATCCTCGGCGTGCCGGACGACCGCTCCCAGGTCGAACGCCTCGAGCGTCGCCCCCTCCGCCACGGGCCGCGGCGCCACGATCCGGTCGGCGAGCGAAATCAGCGGCCGGCCTGCCCGCAGGGCGAAGCGCCCCGCCGGCCCGGCCTCGGCCCCCCGCTCCGCGGCGAGGAACCGGAACGGGCGGAGCGGCTGCACCCAGGTCAGGCTGTGGATCGGCGACGCGACCGCGCCGAGACTCTCCCAGAGCCGCCGCGCGGCGTCGTTGGCGGTGTCGGAGAGCGAGAGCTGCTGAGGGCCAGCGAAGAACGCGCGGACGAGCTCCCGTCCCGCCAGGCCGCGCTGGTCCGGCGCCACCATCAATTGCGTGGCCACCGCCGCCCGGACCGGCGAGCCGGCGAACCGGAACCAGCGCGGGAGCACGCCGAGGAATCCCGCGACCTCCCCGCGGTCACCCTGGTACACCAGCGAGGGCGAGACTCCATCCGCGCCCGGATACCGGCAGAACACCTCGGCGCAGAACGCCGCCAGCGACGCGTCGGACGGTCGCTCGCTCACGCGGAACACCCGGCGGCGGAGCGCCACCACGGCCGGCAGGTCGTCGGCCTGGAACGGCCGGATCCGGCCCGTCGCGGGCGGCGCCGCCACCGCGGTCAAGGGGCCCGCTCGGCGACGTAGTGACCGATGGCCGCGAGCGTGCCCAGATGTTCCTCCGTGATGTCGCCCTCGGGGATGGCGACGTGGAACGCCTCCTCGAGGAACGCGACGAGTTCGATCACGCCGACCGAGTCGATCACCCCGCCGCGGAGGAGCGGCGCGTCGTCGTCGAGCGGCCAGTCGGGACGCATATAGAGGAAGTTCTCCCGGACCCAGACGCGCGTCCGGTCGATCACCTCGGCCGGGGCCGGCGCCACTCGTTCGCTCATCACCGCTGCTCCCTGTTCAGGTGGATGCCGCGCCGGCCACGGCAAGCGCCGCGGCCGGAGTGACCGCGTGCGCGCCGGCGCCGAAGAATTCCCGGTGCCAGAGCTCGGTCGAGACCACCGCGACGAGGGCCTGGTCCTCGCGGGTCCCCACCGGCGCGCCGCTCCGGCATCGCCGCTCCAGGCCGGCGACGGCCCTCGGATCGAACACGCCGGTGGCACGGAGCGCCGTCGGCGACAACAGGTCGCCCACCCATTCCGGGGCGCCGGCGCCGAAGAACGCCGAGACCCCGGGCGCGCGAGACGGCTGCTTCGGCCGCTCCGCAGCGGCGGGCGGCAGCACCGACGTGGCGAGCCCCCGCAGGACGACCTTGTCACGCAGGCCCACGAGCTTCCGCCGCTCCGGCAGCCGCGCCGCGAACTCGACCACCCGGTGGTCGAGGTACGGCACCCGGAGCTCCACCCCGTGGGCCATCGCCATCCGGTCGCCCTGCGAACTCAGGAGATAGGGCGCGAGCAGCGTCCGCATCTCGAGGTACGCCGCCCGCGCGAGCGGCGACCAGCGGCGGAACGCCTCGGGCAGCTCCCCGCGCAGCTCGCCGAGCGGATCCGCTCCGCTCGTCCGCAGCCCGTCGGCAAACCCCTCGGCGTAGAACCCCTTGATCCACGCCGCCCCGCGGATCCGCGGCAGGTGCGAGAACAGAGGGTCGCCCGGGCGCGGGTCGGCCAGGAAGTAGTTCCGCCAGAACGCCGCCCCGCGCGAGCCGGGCGCGTCCTGCGCGTAGAACCGGTCGAAGAGCCGTGGCCGCACCGCCGACTCCGGCTGCCGCAGGCAGAAGAGCCGGACCAAGGTCTCCTTGAAGAGATCGTAGCCCCAGAAGACCTCGTCGGCGCCCTCGCCCGAGAGGACCACCTTGATCCCGTGGTCGTGGGTCAGGCGGGAGAGGAGAAAGAGCGGCGCCGGGGCGGTGCGGAGCAACGGCGTCTCCGCGTGGCGTACGACGTCGGGGAACACCGCGCCGATCTCCGCCGGGCCGATCCGCTGGACCGCGTGCGCGGTGCCGGTCGCCTGCGCCACCGCGAGCTGGAAGCCGCTTTCGTCGAACTTGGGGTCGTCGAACGCGACCGAGAACGTCCGCAGCATCTCCGGCGAGGAGCCGGCCGCGAGCGCGCAGAGGGTGCTCGAGTCGAGGCCGCCGCTCAGGTAGCCGCCCACCGGGACGTCGGCGAGCAGCCGGTCGCCCACGGCCGAGCGGAGGAGCGTGTCCAGCGCCGCGACGTCGCCGCTCGCCGCCGCTTCGTCGGGCGCGAAGTCGAGTTCGTACCAGCGCCGCACCGAAAGCCGCCCGTCGTGCCACTCGGCCCACGTCCCCGGCTCGAGCGCGGCGACCCCCTGGAACGGCGTCCGCGGCGCGCGCACGGCCCAGAAGGTGAACACCTGGTCGAGCCCGGCGAGGTCGGGGGCCGCGGGGACCTCGCCGGTGGCGAAGAGCGCCTTGGCCTCGGAAGCGAAGTAGAGGTCGCCGCCGTGCACCGCGTACACCAGCGGGAGCACGCCGAACCGGTCGCGCGCCAGGACCACGTCGCCCGACCGTCGGTCGGCGATCGCGAAGGCGAACTGCCCGTTGAGCCGCGGCAGGAGCCCGGCCCCCCATTCCTCCCAGCCGTGCAGCACCACCTCGGTGTCCGTCCGGGTGCGGAAGCGGTGGCCCCGCGCCTCGAGCTCCTGTCGCAGCTCGCGATAGTTGAAGACTTCGCCGTTATAGACGATGTGGAGCGCGCCGTCCTCGTTGGGCATCGGCTGCGCGCCGTTGGCGAGGTCGAGGATGCTGAGCCGCACGTGGGCCAGGCCCACCAACGGGTCGGTCAGCACGCCGGCGCCGTCGGGCCCGCGGTGGCGCAGCGCAGCTCCCATCCGGAGGAGCGTCTCCTCGACGATCCCCCCGGGCTCCCGGCGCGCGATCCCCGCGATGCCGCACATCAGCCCACCTCGGCCATCCGCTCCACCGCCTCGACCGCGGGCGCGACGAGCAGCGGCGGGAGGTGGAGGTAGCGGGCCGCGGCGCGCTTGCGGTCGATCTCGTCGTAGATCCGCTCCACCTGGCGGGGCTCGAGCGCCAGCCGCCGGGCCGCCTCGGCCGGATCGAGTCCCTCGTCCCGCGCCTCGAGCACGACGTCCAGCTCCGCGAGCGGCACGGTGAAGAAGAACTCCTCCTGCGACTGCGGGAGGGAATACGTGTCGGTCGTCGGCGGACGGGTGCGGACCGACTCGGGCAGGCCGAGCACCACGGCGAGCTGGTAGACCTGGGACTTGTACAGGTGGGCGATGGGCTTGAAGTCGGCGAGCCCGTCGCCGCCTTTGACGAAGAATCCGAGTTCGTACTCGAGGCGGTTGGGGGTGCCGCAGACGGCGTAGTGGAGGCGGTCGGCGTGATAGTACGCCATCATCGCCCGCACGCGCTGCTTGAAATTGGTCGCCGCGACGATCTCGCGATGCTCGCGCGCCGGGAGCCGGATCTTCCGCTCCTCCCCCGAGGGCGACCGCACCACCAGGCAACTGAGCGGCAGGCGGTCGGAGTCGGGGCCGCCCCCTTCCACCACCAGCTTGCTGCGCCAGCCGGGGCCGTAGGGTACGAGGCGGGCGATGGCCGCGTCGCGGCGGCGGTAGCACCCGGCGCCCTCGAGGATCGGCGTGATGTCCTCGGTGACGAGCTCGATGCCGAGCCGCCGTGCGAGGTCCTCCGCGAGCGCGAGGCTCGCCGGGTCGGAGTCGAGCTCGGGGAGGGCGAGGCCCAGGACCCGGCCCG
>CAMLHU010000127.1 GCA_946479825.1 uncultured Gemmatimonadota bacterium | reverse complement strand
ACGCGCACGTGGACTGCCCGGGGCACGCGGACTACGTGAAGAACATGATCACGGGGGCGGCGCAGATGGACGGCGCCATCCTGGTGGTGTCGGCGACGGACGGGCCGATGCCGCAGACGCGGGAGCACATCCTGCTGGCGCGGCAGGTGAACGTGCCGTCGATCGTGGTGTTCCTGAACAAGTGCGACCTGGTGGACGACCCGGAGCTGCTGGACCTGGTGGAGCTGGAGGTGCGGGAGCTCCTGAGCCAGTACCAGTTCCCGGGGGACAAGGTGCCGGTGATCCGGGGGTCGGCGATCAAGGCGATCGAGGGCGACCCGGCGTGGGTGGCGAAGATCGAGGAGCTGTACGACGCGCTGGACACGTTCATTCCGGAGCCGGTGCGGGACACGGACAAGCCGTTCCTGATGCCGGTGGAGGACGTGTTCTCGATCACGGGGCGGGGGACGGTGGCGACGGGGCGGATCGAGCGGGGGAAGATCAAGGTGGGGGAGGAAGTGGCGCTGGTGGGCTTCGGGAGCGACAAGAAGACCACGGTGACGGGGGTGGAGATGTTCCGGAAGCTGCTCGACGACGGGCAGGCCGGGGACAACGTGGGGCTGTTGCTGCGGGGGATCGAGAAGGCGGACATCGAGCGGGGGATGGTGCTGGCGAAGCCGGGGACGGTGACGCCGCACACGCAGTTCCACGCGGAGGTGTACGTGCTGACGAAGGAAGAGGGGGGGCGGCACACGCCGTTCTTCAAGGGGTACCGGCCGCAGTTCTACTTCCGGACGACGGACGTGACGGGGTCGGTGGAGCTGCCGGCGGGGGTGGAGATGGTGATGCCGGGGGACAACGTGCAGATGACGATCGAGCTGATCACGCCGATCGCGATGGACGAGGGGCTGCGGTTCGCGATCCGCGAGGGCGGCCGGACCGTCGGCGCGGGCGTGGTGACGAAGATCCTGAAGTAGTCGAGAGTCGTGGGCCGTGGGTCGTGGGGATGGCCCACGCCGCACAGCCCGCGACCCAGCGTAACTGAGAGGCGAGCATGCCGCGCGAGAAGGTGATCCTGGAGTGCACCGACTGCAAGGGTCGGAACTACTTCACGGACAAGAACCGGCGCAAGCACCCGGAGCGGGTGGAGTGGAAGAAGTACTGCCCGCGCTGCGACAAGCACGTGCTGCACAAGGAGTCGAAGTAAGATGGACGCCCCGGTGCAGGCGTCCGAACGGCCGGGGGCGCTGGCGTGGATCCCGCGCACGGTGGCGTTCGTGCGCGTGAGCTGGCTCGAGGTCTGGGAGAAGGTCACCTGGCCCACCCGCCAGGAGCTCTACCAGCAGACCCGGTCCATCCTGATCCTGTCGGTGCTGCTCGGGCTCGCGATCGGCTGGATGGACCTGCTGTTCCAGCTCATCCTGGTGGACGGCATCGCCCGGCTGACCCGATGACGGTCACGACCGACTACCGCTGGTACGCGATCCAGACGACGGCGGGGCACGAGAACAAGGTCCGGGGCCTGATCCAGCAGCGGATCCAGGACGACCCGCGGCCGGGCGACCAGAAGCTGATCCGCCAGGCGCTCGTGCCCGTGCAGGAAGCGATCGAGATCAAGAACGGCAAGAAGGTCACGGTGGAGCGGAAGCTCTATCCGGGCTACGTGCTGGTGGAAATGCAGCTGGGCCAGGAGGCCCTGCACGTGGTCAACAGCATCCAGGGCGTGATCAAGTTCGTGGGCACGGGGAAGTACCCGCAGCCCCTCCGCCAGGATGAGGTGAACCGGCTCCTCGGCGTGGTCGAGGAAGTGCAGGAGGCGGAGCCGAAGGAGGAGATCCCCTTCATGGTCGGCCAGGTGGTCGAGATCACCGAGGGGCCGTTCTCCGACTTCAGCGGCACCGTGGAAGAGGTCCTCCCCGAGAAGGGCAAGGTGAAGGTGAAGGTCAGCCTGTTCGGCCGGCCCACCTCGGTGGAGATGGATTATCTGCAGTTGCGAGGGCACTGACCCCTCCCCGCGACCGCGCGGGTCATCGCGGCAGATGATGCCGAGGGCCTGGGGATCTCCCCGGCCTCGGCCGATCGAAAGGAAGGGATATGGCCAAGAAGATCACGGCGGTCGTCAAGCTGCAGTGCCCGGCTGGCGCCGCGAACCCCGCGCCCCCGGTCGGGACGGCGCTGGGTCCGCACGGCGTCAACATCATGGAGTTCTGCAAGCAGTTCAACGCGCGGACCCAGTCGCAGGCCGGGATGGTGATCCCGGTCGTGGTGACGATCTACCAGGACCGCACGTTCACCTTCATCACCAAGACCCCGCCGGCGGCGAACCTGCTGCTGAAGGAGGCCGGGGTGGAGAAGGGGAGCGGCACCCCGAACCGGAACAAGGTCGGGAAGGTCACCCGCGCGCAGGTGCGGAAGATCGCCGAACTCAAGATGGCGGACCTCAACGCGGCCGACCTGCCCGGCGCCGAGCGGATGATCGCCGGCACCGCGCGCTCGATGGGCCTGGAGGTCACCGACTGATGCCGGTCCAGGGCAAGCGGTTCCGGGCGGCGGCCACGCAGGTGGACCGCGCGAAGGAGCATGGGCTCCTCGAGGCGGCGCAGGCGGTCAAGGCCGCGGCGTTCGCGAAGTTCAACGAGACCGTGGACGTGGCGGTGCGGCTGGGGGTGGATCCCCGCCAGGCCGACCAGGCGATCCGCGGGACGGTGGTGCTCCCCAACGGCACCGGCAAGTCGGTCCGGGTGCTGGTGGTGGCGCAGGGCGACAAGGCCAAGGAGGCCGAGGCCGCCGGCGCCGACTTCGTCGGGGTGGAGTTCATCCAGAAGCTCAAGGACGGCTGGCTCGACTGCGACGTGATCGTGGCGACGCCGGACGTGATGGGCCAGCTCGGCCAGCTGGGCCGGATCCTCGGCCCGCGCGGCCTGATGCCGAACCCGAAGGCGGGGACGGTGACCTTCGACGTCGCCAAGGCGGTGAAGGAGATCAAGGCCGGCAAGATCGAGTACCGGGTGGACAAGACCGGCAACGTGCACGCGCCGGTCGGCAAGGTGCAGTTCAGCGCCGAGCAGCTCGCGGAGAACCTGGCCGCGTTCCTCGAGGCGATCAACCGGGCCCGGCCGGCGACGGCCAAGGGCGTCTATCTCAAGTCGGCCACGGTCTCGAGCACGATGGGACCGGGGGTCAAGCTCGACCTGGCGGGGTATCGATGAGCAAGGCCGAACGTCAGGAGTCGGTGGCGACGCTGACCGCACAGCTCAAGGCGTCGCCCAACGTGTACCTCACCGACTTCACGGGGCTCACCGTGCTCCGGATGACCGAGCTGCGCCGGCGGCTGCGCGCCGCGGGCGCGCGGTACGTGGTGGTGAAGAACACCCTGGCCCAGCGGGCGCTGGCGGCGAGCGAGCTGCCGTCCCTGCCGGAGCACTTCCACGGCCCGGTCGGGCTGGTGCTGGCGGGGTCGGACCCGCTGCCGGCCGCGAAGGTGGTCGGGGAGTTCGCCAAGGAATTCGAGAAGCCGACCGTCAAGGCCGGCCTCGTCGATGGCAAGACCGTGGCCGCGGCGTACGTCCGGCGGCTCGGCGAGATCCCGCCGCGTGAGACCCTGCTGGCGATGTTCGCCGGGTCGCTCAACGGCATCCTGTATCAAATGGTCGGCGCCCTCGAGGCGCTCCGCGAGCAGCGGTCCACTCAGGCCGCATCCTGAACCGTACGGAGAGAACCAACGATGTCCACCAAGACGCTGAGCAACGAAGAGATCCTTGAGGCGATCGGCAGCAAGACGGTCGTCGAGCTCGCGGATCTGATCGAGGCCTTCAAGACGAAGTTCAACGTGTCGGTCGTTGCCGCGGCGGCGCCGGCGGCGGGCGGGGCGGCGGGCGGCGCGGCCGCGGCCGAGGAGAAGACCGAGTTCGCGGTCGTCCTCAAGGACGGCGGCGCCAAGAAGATCCAGGTCATCAAGGTGGTGCGCGAGCTCACCAGCCTGGGGCTCAAGGAGGCCAAGGACCTGGTGGACGCCGGCGGCACCGTGAAGGAAGGCGTCTCGAAGGCCGAGGCCGAGGAAATGAAGAAGAAGCTCGAGGAGCAGGGCGCCACCGTCGAGCTGAAGTAGGCCGCCGCCAGCTCCGGACGGGCCGCCCACGCGGGGCCCGTCCCGGACCGGGAAGGCAGGACCACTTCGTTCGGCGAGGCGAAATGCGGATTGCGGGTTTCTGAGACCGTTGGATGGACGCCCCGGGAAGGTCCCCGCAGCGGGCGGGGGCCTTCGCGTCGGGGCCATTTGTGTTGCCTGAGAGTACTCCATGACTGAGACGCTGCCGGTCATCACGTTTTCGAAGCGCGAGGGGGCGATGCCGATGCCTCACCTCCTCGACATCCAGACCGAGGCCTTCAAGTCGCTGCTCGTCCCCGACAACGTGGACGGGCATCGGCAGGACGTCTCGCTGGAACGGGTCTTCCGGGACCTGTTCCCGATCACGGACGTCAACAACAAGTACAGCCTCGAGTACGTGAGCTACTCCCTCGGCGAGCCGAAGTACTCGGTCGAGGAGTGCATCGAGCGCGACATGACCTATGCGGCGCCCCTCAAGGCGCTCCTCCGGCTCGTCATCACGGAGGAGGTCGAGGGCGTGCGGCGGATGAAGGACGCGATCGAGAAGGAGGTCTACCTGGGCGAGCTGCCCATCATGACCCCCCTCGGCACGTTCGTCATCAACGGCGCCGAGCGCGTCGTGGTGAGCCAGCTGCACCGCTCGCCGGGCGTGGTGTTCGAGGAGGACACCCACCCCAACGGCCAGCGGCTGTTCAGCGCGCGGATCATCCCGTTCCGCGGCTCGTGGGTCGAGTTCACGATCGACATCCACGACGTGATCTACGTCCACATCGACAAGAAGAAGAAGTTCCCCGCCACCGCGCTGCTCCGCGCGTTCGGGTACGGCGAGAACGCCGACATCCTGCGGCTGTTCTTCGCCACCAAGACGCTCGACATCACCGGGCGGCTCGAGGGGCGGCAGGAGCGCCGCGAAGTCGTCGGCGCGCTGCTCGCGGCCGACGTGGCCGACCCCGAGGACAAGGCGGGCGAGCCGCTCGGCCGCGTGGGCGACGAGCTCACGACCGAGCGCCTGAACGTCATGCGGCACAAGGGCGTCAAGAAGGTCCAGGTGTTCGCCGGCTACAGCACGCTCGACCTTCGCGAGGAGGAGCAGCCGACCACCACCCGGGAGCGGGCCCGCCACGTGCTGGCCTTCCCGGTGGCGGAGCCGGAGAGCGGCGAGGTCCTGGCCGACGCGGGCGACGAGCTGACCGACGCCCTGCGGAAGAAGCTCCTCAAGGCGGGCGTGCACGCGGTCGAGGTGCTGCTCCCGGCCGGCCGCGGCGAGTCGCCGCTGATCAAGAACACGCTGGCCAAGGACCCGACCCACGCCGAGGCCGAGGCGCTGGCGCAGATCTACTCGCTGCTCCGGCCCGGCGAGGCGCCGGATCTCGAGACCGCGCGGCAGGCCCTCGACCGGCTGTTCTTCAACCCGAAGCGGTACGACCTCGGGCGGGTGGGGCGCTACAAGATCAACCAGCGCCTCAAGCTGCGCACCGACCCGGATCACACGGTCCTCACCCAGGAGGACTTCATCGCGATCATCCGGTACCTGATCGACCTGCACGACGGGCGCGGGCACACGGACGACATCGACCACCTGGGCAACCGGCGCATCCGCACGGTGGGCGAGCTCATCGCCAACCAGTTCTCGGTCGGCCTCTCCCGGATGGGGCGGCTGGTCCGCGAGCGGATGAGCATCAACAGCGATCCGGACAAGATCTCGCTCGACGACCTGGTGAACGCGCGGACGGTCTCGGCCGTGATCCAGGCGTTTTTCGGGTCGAGCCAGCTGTCGCAGTTCATGGACCAGACCAACCCGCTGGCGGAGCTGACCAACAAGCGCCGCCTGAGCGCCCTCGGGCCGGGCGGCCTGACGCGCGAGCGCGCGGGCTTCGAGGTCCGCGACGTGCACTACTCGCAGTACGGCCGGATGTGCCCGATCGAGACGCCGGAAGGCCCGAACATCGGCCTGATCACGTCGCTCGCCACCTTCGCGCGGATCAACGAGCTCGGCTTCATCGAGACCCCGTACCGCGTCGTCAAGGACGGCCGGATCACCGACGAGATCCACTGGCTCTCGGCCTCGGAGGAGGAGAACTTCGCGGTGGCGCAGGCCACCGCGCGGACCGACGCCAAGGGCCGCTTCCTCGACGAGCTGGTGCTCTGCCGCCGCGAAGACGACTACCCGCTCGTGGCCCCGGAGCGGATCGACTACGCCGACGTGGCGCCGGAGCAGCTGGTCTCCATCGCCGCGGCGCTGATCCCGTTCCTCGAGCACGACGACGCCAACCGCGCGCTGATGGGCTCGAACA
>CAMLHU010000126.1 GCA_946479825.1 uncultured Gemmatimonadota bacterium | reverse complement strand
GAGGCCCGCCCCTCGGCGTAGCGCTCGAGCGCCTCGCCCCCCGTCTGCATCAGGGCCACCACCAGGCCGGGGAGCGGGTCGCGGAGCAGCAGCGCCGTCAGGATGGCCAGGGCGGCCACGACGTCGGCCGCGAAATGCCCGCGCGCCACCCCGGCGAGCGTTCGGGCCACGATCGGCAGCCCGATGAGCAGGAGCCCGGCGTACCAGACCGCCGTATCCCAGGCCGGCAGCGCGAAATGCAGCACCGCGCCGGCCAGCAGAAACAAAAGCGCCCCGACGGGGCGCAGGTACGACATCGAGCGCGCGAGCCCGACGGGGCGAGCGGGGGCGGTCACGCGGTGGCGGCCGCCCGGCGGAGCGAAAAGCCGACGCCGCGCACCGTCGCGATGAGCTGCTCCCCGGCGGCCGCCACCAGCTTGCGCCGGAGGTTGCCCACGTGGACGTCCACGACGTTGCTCTCGGGGTCGAAGTGCATGTCCCACACCTTCTCGAGCAGCGTGGTCCGGCGCACGACCTCCTCCGGGTGCAGGAGGAAGAACTCAAGGAGCTGGAACTCCTTCGGCGTGAGGTCGAGCGGCGTGTCGTTGATGGCCACGCTGTGGCGGAGCCGGTCCATCGTGACCGGGCCGTAGCGGAGCGTCTCCATCCGCTCGGCGCCGCCGCGGCGGACCAGCGCGCGGATCCGCGCCAGGAGTTCGTCGAACCGGAAGGGCTTGCTCAGGTAGTCGTCGGCCCCGGCGTCGAGCCCGCGGACCACGTCCTCGGTGGCGTCCCGCGAGGTGAGCATCAGGATCGGCGTGTTCCGCCCTTCGCGCCGGAGCTCCTGCGCCACCTGGAAGCCGTTCTTCTTCGGCATCACGACGTCGAGCAGGATGACGTCGTAGTCGTACACGTGGGCGAGGGTAGTGCCCTCTTCGCCGTCGCCGGCGACGTCCACCACGTGCCCCTCTTCCTTCAACCCCTGCTCGATGAAGCCCGCGACCTTCCGGTCGTCCTCCACGACGAGTATGCGCATGGGCTTAGCCTACTGTTCGTGAATGAATCCACATACAAGACTTCCTGAAGCTCTCTTTATCTCGCGATCGGTGCGATGGGGAGGGTCAGCCGGAAGAGGCCCCCGCCGTCGGCGGGACGCTCGGCCTGAAGGTCGCCACCAAGGAGACGCGCCAGCCGGCGCGACAGCGGCAGCCCCAGGCCGTGGCCTTCCTCCACCCCGGTCTCGTAGATGTCGAAGATCCGCTCGAGCGCTTCTTCCGGCACCCCGGGCCCCTGGTCGCGGACCACGAACTCGACGTGGCCGTCGCCGAGCTCGATGACGATCGTGACCGTGCTCTCGGGTGGCGTATGCCGGATGGCGTTGCCCAGCAGGTTGAGGAGGATCTGCTCGAGCCGGTGCACGTCGGTCCAGCAGCCGACCGGCGGCGGCGGAGCTTCCAGCGACACGATCACCTGGCGGGCCTCGGCCTGAGGGATCACCCGGCTGATGGCCCGGCGGGCGGTGACGATGGCGCCCACCGCCTGGAACTCCGGCTTGAGCCGGTCCTCGTCGAGGCGGCTCAGGTCGAGCAGGTCGTTGATCAGGTTGACCGCCTGCTCGGCCGAGTCGAGCACCTCGAACGCCGCCCGGGGGATCTCGGCCTCGCCCTTCTTCCGCACCAGCATCTCGGCCCAGCCA
Source organism: uncultured Gemmatimonadota bacterium (assembly GCA_946479825.1). The sequence continues at coordinate 4,734 of CAMLHU010000126.1, read as the reverse complement.
TACGTGGCGGCCAGCGCGTTGCGAAGTTCGTGGTTGACCATCGCGAAGAACCGCTCGCGATTCCGGTGGAGCTGCTGGACCTCGGTGAGCAGCCTGAGGCTCTCGTCGTGCAGCCGGGCGTTCTCCACGGCCCCCGCCACCTGCGCCGCGAACAACCGCGCAATGTACTCGTCCTCGGCGGAGAATTCCGGCGCGCCGATCTTCTCGGTCAGGTAGAGGTCGCCGAAGATCCCGCGCCGCCCCACGATCGGGACGCCGAGGAACGAGTGCATCGGCGGGTGGTTCGGCGGGAAGCCGTAGGAGTCTGGATGGGTGGTGAGGTCCGGCAGGCGGATGACCTTGGCCTCGCGGATCACGAGACCGAGGATCCCGTGGCCCCGGGGTGCGGGACCGATCCGTGCGACCTCCTGCGGCGTCATCCCGGCGGTCACGAACCGCTCGAGGAGACGGTTATCCGGCCCCAGTACGCCGACCGCGGCGTACCGTGCGCCAATGACCTCGACCGCGGTGTGCACCGCCTTGTCGAGCAGCCGATCGAGCGAAAGTTCCGCCGTCAGCGCGAGGCCGGCGGCGACGATCTGTTCGAGGCGCTCTCGGGAGGCCGGAGGGGGGCCGGGCGATCCGGGCATATTCATTAATGTAAGCGCCGAGTGCGGGGGCGCGAGTGGCCGAATCGTTTGCCCCACCGGCATTTCCAACCCACTTCACGAAAGCTTCATCCTGCCGCGGGTACCGTTCGGCCCGATGATTCAATTTCGGACACCAGGGCGGATCCTCCTTGCGACGGACGGCGGGCTGAGCGCCGAGACCGTGTTGGCCGCGGGCATCAGCCTGCTCCGCCAGACCGGGGCGTCGCTTACGATCTGTTGCGTGGCGCCGACAGTGGTCGGCCCCGATGGGGTCCGGTGGCCCGGGCCTTCGGCGCGAGCGGAGCGGGAGGCGATGGTCCACGCACAGCGTGGCGCCGTACTTCGGGCGGTCCCGCGTGCAAAGGTCAGCGTGATGGTCATCGAGGGCCACCCATCGATCGAGATCGCCCGCGCGGCCGAGGGGGTCGGCGCGGAGCTGATCCTCCTGGGCCGGCGGCCGCAGACCGAGGCCGGGGGCCACGCGCTCGGTCCGACCGGGGATGAGGTCGTGCGGCGGGCTTCGGTCCCGTGCCTTGCCGTCCCGTCCGGCGGGTGGGTGGACTCGCCGCGGGTCATCGCGGCCCTGGATGGGTCGGAGCGCGGACTCCTGGTTTTCAACTCAGCCTGCTCCCTGGCCCGTGCGGTCGGCGGCTCGCTGCGGGCGGTGACCGTGGAGCCGGGGCTCCCGGCGACCGACGGGCTTCGCGTGATCGGCGCCCGGGCGGACCGGCTCAATGGACGCCTGGGTCAGGTGGTGACCGACCTGGCGGCGCAGGGGCACTGTCCGGCCCCGGGTGGAGACCGTTTGCTGACCGTCCGTCAGGGGGATCCCGTGGCCGAGGTCATTCGGGAGGCGGCCGCGGCGGACGTACTTGCGGTCGGGATCCATCGGGGTGGCGTCCCGGGGACGTTGGGTGGGCGCGGGGTGTCGCGCCGCATCGTCCACGGGGCTCCCGGATCGGTGCTCACCATCCCGCTCTAGGTCGGAGGGCATCATGCTTCGCAACGTCGGGAAGTTCGATCGGGCGGCGCGGCTCGTGATCGGCGTGCTGCTGCTGGGCCTGTACGGCGCCGTCACCGGGCCGTGGCGCTACGTCTCCCTGCTCGGTCTCGTGGTCCTGGCCACGGCCCTCAGCGGGTTCTGTCCGCTCTACCGGCTGCTCCGCATCGACACCTGCGGTCCGCGCCGGCCCTGAGCCGGGGCTCGCGCTCACCCCCGGTGGGGGATTAATTCCTTGGGTCGTGCCGGTCCGATGCGCGGGCCGGCCGCCACCCAGGGAGATCCGCCACTCGTGCTCATCGCTCCGCCCGCCGGTCCGGCCTTCGAACTGCGCGACCTGTCCACCCAGCAGCTCATCCGGCACGCCATCCGCCTCGCCGTCGTCTGGGCGCTGGCCTGGGGCGCGTGGGCCGCGGTGCAGGCGGTGGCGCGGCGGATCATCGCGGCTGTTGACGACGGCGATGACACGACGTTCACCGCGGCCGAGCGGCGGGGACACACCATCGCCCAGCTGCTGCGGAGCGCCGGCCGGATCGTGATCCTCGCGGGCGCCATCCTGCTCTCGCTCAACCTCTTCATCGACATCACGCCGCTCCTGGGCGGCGTCGCGATCCTGGGCCTCGCCGTCTCGTTCGGGGCGCAGAGCCTGGTGAAGGACCTGATCGGCGGGGTCTTCATCCTGGCGGAGAACCAGTTCGCCGTGGGCGACGTGATCAAGGCCGCCGACCGCGGCGGGGTGGTCGAGCGGATGACGCTGCGGGTGGTGCAGCTCCGCGACCTCGACGGATCGCTCCACACCATCCCGAACGGGCAGATCGGCGTGGTGACCAACATGACCCGCGGCTGGTCGCGCGCGGTGGTGGAGATCGGGGTCGGCTACGAGGCCGACACCGACCGGGCGCTCCGGGTGTTCGCGGACGAGGCGAAGCGGCTGGCGGACGATCCCGCGTGGGGGGCCCGGCTCGACGGCGCCCCGGAGGTGGCTGGCGTGATCGAGCTGGGCGACAGCAGCGTCGTCATCCGGACGCAGTTCCGGACCAAGCCGGGGCAGCACTGGGACGTGGGGCGGGAGTTCCGCCGCCGCATCAAGCGCCGGCTGGCCGACGAGGGGATCGACATCCCGTTCCCGCAGCGGGTGGTGCATCACCGGTATCCGGCGGGGCACGCGCCGGCGGCAGGGGAGGAGTGATGGGCGGCCTCCGGCTCTACAACACGCTCACGCGGTCGGTGGACGAGTTCGTCCCGCTCGCGCCCGGGCGGGCGACGCTCTACACCTGCGGCCCGACCGTCTACAACTATGCGCACATCGGGAACTTCCGGACCTTCCTGTTCGAGGACCTGCTCCGGCGGTGGCTCGAGGCGAGCGGATACGAAGTCTTCCACGTGATGAACCTGACCGACGTGGACGACAAGACCATCAAGGGCGCGCTCACGGCCGGGCGGCTCCTGCGCGAACACACCGCGCAGTTCGTCCAGGCGTTCTTCGAGGACCGCGACTACCTCCGCATCCGGCCGGCGCACGAGTATCCGCGGGCGACCGAATTCATCGGGCCGATGGTGGCGCTGGTGGAGAGCCTGCTCGCCAAGGGCATGGCCTACCAGGGCGAGGACGGGTCGGTGTACTTCGCCATCGCGCGGTTCCCGGCCTACGGTCGGTTGTCGCGGCTCGACACCCGGGAGCTCAAGACCGGCGCGAGCGAGCGGGTGAGCGCCGACGAGTACGCCAAGGAGGACGCCCGCGACTTCGTGCTGTGGAAGGCGGCGCGGCCGGAGGACGAGCAGGTCGGCGCCGCGTGGGACGCGCCGTTCGGGCGGGGCCGCCCGGGGTGGCACCTCGAGTGCTCCGCGATGGCGCTCGACCTGATCGGGCGGCGGTGGGGGGCGGACGTGCTGGACATCCACGCGGGCGGGGTGGACCTGATCGTCCCGCACCACGAGGACGAGATCGCCCAGAGCTGCGCCCACACCGGCCGGCCCGACTTCGCCCGGGTGTGGATGCACGGCGAATTCCTGACGATGTCGGGGACCAAGATGTCGAAGCGGTTCGGCAACATCCTGACCGCGCGGGACCTGCGCGAGCAGGGCGTCGACCCGGCGGCGGTGCGGTTGCTGTTCTTCCAGGTGCACTACCGCCAGAAGCTCGACTTCACCGACGAGGCGCTCGAGGCGGCGGGGCGGGCCGTCCGCCGGCTCGGCGACTTCGACGCCCGCCTGCGGGCGGCCGAAGGGCGGAGCGGGGACGCGGCGCCGCTGGAAGGGGCCGCCGAGGTGTTCACGGCGGCGTTCCGCGCGGCACTCGATGACGACCTCAACGCGCCGCGGGCCGTGGCGGCGCTGTTCGACTTCGTGACCACCGGCAACCGGCTGCTGGATCAGGGGGCGGTGGCGGGTCCGGGGGCGCTGGGGGCGTGGGAGCTGGCGCGGCAGGTGCTGGACGTCGTTCCCGGGGCGGCCGAGCTCGAGCCGGCGCTCGTGGCCTGGATCGAGGAGCGGGTGGCGGCCCGGCAGGCGGCGCGAAAGGCGCGGAAGTTCCAGGAGGCCGACGCGATCCGGGCCGAGCTCGCGGCCAAGGGGGTGGAGGTCGAGGACACGCCGGCGGGGCCGAAGTGGCGGATGGCCCGCTAGCCCCGTCCGCCCGTGCGCCGGTCCCCCCATCTCGCTAAGTTGTTGTCGTTCGCTGACGTAGCTCAATTGGTAGAGCACCTGATTTGTAATCAGGCGGTTGCCGGTTCAAGTCCGGCCGTCAGCTTGGGGGGGAGCTAGGAGCTAGGAGCTAGGAGCTAGGAGCTAGGAGCTTGGAGCTAGGAGCTTGGAGCTTGGAGCTTTGGGCTTAGGGCTTAGGGCTTAGGGCTTGGAGGTTAGGGGAAAGGGGTGAGGAGAGCACTACCCCCCCCGATCGACCAGCGTGTGGGGTCGCCCTCCCATCCCTACGCCCCAGGCTTCAGGCTCCAAGCTCCAAGCTCCAAGCTCCAAGCTCCAAGCTCCAGGCTCCAAGCTCCAGGCTCCAGGCTCCAAGCTCTAGGCTCCAAGCCCTCAACCCTACGCCCTAAGCCCTAAGCCCTACCCCATGGACTTCCCCAAAAAGCAGCTCCTCGTCGTCGGCGA
>CAMLHU010000125.1 GCA_946479825.1 uncultured Gemmatimonadota bacterium | reverse complement strand
GCCGTGTTCGCCGACCCGGAGGACGCCGATGCCGAGTGCTAAGGCCCCGCGCGAATGGTCGGTGGGGGTGCGCCGCCCGGCCGCCGACGGCTGGTACGTGCTCCCCGAGCCGCCGTCGGCGAATCGCTGGTGGCGCAAGTTCCGCAACCGGATGGTGCTCTCGGCCGAGGCCCGCGCCTATATCCGGCTCGTCCGCGCCACCATTCCGGCCCGGCTCCACGCGGGGCCGGTCGAGCTCGCGGTCGAGTGGCACCGGGGGGCCAAGCGCGGCGACTTGGACAAGCGGCTCGGCATCATCCAAGACGCGCTGCAAGGCGTCCTCGTCCGCAACGACGCCCAGGTGACGCGGATCGTGGCGAGCCGCCACGAAGCGCCGGGGCACGCGCACCTGCGGGTCCGGGTGACGCCACTCGCCGACCCGCCGACCACCGCCGACGCCTGCGTGGCGCCGCTCCGGCACCTCGACCTCGCCCATCCCGGGGCGTGGCTGTGACCGTCCACGCCCAGCACCCCGACGCCGTGCCGTATGTGGCGGCCGTTCTCGCCCTCGGCGGCGCGCTCGCGCTCGCCTACTGGCGCGGCTACGTCCGGGGCCGGACGCACCTCGACCGCCGGGCCTACGACCGGGGTTACGCCGATGGCGCGGCCAACCGGCTGTCCACGCCGACCCTCGCCCACGTCACGGTCCCGCCCCCACGCCCCGCGCTGCGCCGTTGGCGCCCCACGCTGGACGCCCGATGAAACCGCTGAAACCGCGCGACCACGACACGGTGGAGGGACTGATCGTGCTGGCCTGTGCGCTCGTCGCCCTCTACCTGCTCCACCTCCTCGTCCTGGCCCTGCACCCCGGAGTTGCCCCGTGACGCCTCGCCGCAAACGCCGCCGGTACGACCGGCCCATCGTGATGACGCCGGCGATGTTCGCCACGGTCCGCCGGGAGGCGCACGCGGCCGGCGCCCGGGACGCCGCCGCGCGGCTCGCCGCCTACGCCCGGCAGGTGCAGGCCGCGCCACGTCCCGATCCTGAGCCCGTGGTCTATCGCTCGTGGATGGCGTGACTTGCGCCGACCCGTGCGTGGACGCCATATTGCGCGGAGGAGGGGGAGCGATGCGACCCACCCGGCAATGAGCGGCAAGGGAGACTGGCCCCGCCCGAGCGCGGTCGATCCCGACGCCTACGCGGCCCGCCACGCGGCCACGTTCGGGCGCCGGCGCCCGCGCGTGACCTGTCCCCACTGCGGGAGCCACCACCTCGTCACCGTGTTCCGCCCCCGCCAACCGATGCAGTTCCAGTGTGTCCCCTGCGGCCAGGAATGGGCCGCCCCCCCCACGACGGAGTAGCCCCGTGTCCCAGGCCCATCCCGGTTTCCGCGCCGTGCAGGACCAGATCGCCGCGAAGGAAGGCGTCTCCCACGCCGCCGCCGGCCGCATCCTCGGCGCCGCGAAGGCCCACGCCAGCGCGAAGGCGAAGGCCAAGGACCCGCACCTCCTCAACACGGCCCAGCATCCGCACCACGACCATCCCGCCCTCAAGGCGTCGATGCACCGCGCCACCCGAAAGCGGGGCCGCTGATGCCTTCCGTCTCCCAAGCCCAACACCGCTACTTCGAGGGGGTCGCCTCGGGCGACATCCCGGCCGATGCCGCTACGCGGAAGGCCGCACGGGCGTACGTCGCCGCCGACCACGGCCGCGCCATCCACGACCTACCCGACCATATCGGGGCCGCGCTCCGCAAGCACCGCGCCCAGAAGGCGGCCCGCGTCCGCCACGGCAAGGGCTATCCGAAGTGAGCGCCGCGTTCGACCTCGCGGCCTACCGCGCCGCGCACCCGGACGCCACTCCCGAGGACGCCCGCCTCGCCCACCGCGACGCCATCCTCGACGATCTCCACGACCAGCTCCTCACCATCCTGGCCGACCAAGCCGACACGTTCCAGCTCGCCGTCCTCAAGGGCTGCGGCCTCCGCGTCGGCGTCCAGATCCTCGCGCCCGACACCGAGGCCCCGGCCGACGAGCCGCCAGCCCCGCCCAAGATCGAGCTCGTCCACTGACCGAATTAGGCGACCCTAAACCGTAAGGTATTGCGATGGCGAAGGTTAGCCGGAAAACCAGCGGCTCACGCCCCAAGCACCCCAACGGCCGCCCGTCCGATGCCTATCGGGAGTGGTGTCGCACCCAGGCGCTCCATCGGCTCCGCCTCAAGGCGATCCAAGACACGATCCGCGACCCCGAGGCCAAGCATTTCGCCACGATGAACATCCACCTCGATGGGATGGCGTTCGGCCGGCCGCTCCAGCAGGTTGCCGTCGAGGACACGACACCCGCCAAGCCGCTGACGGGCGACCAGATCGCCCGCCTGCTGGTGGCCGCCCTCCCACTCCTGCTCGCCGACCGCCCCGACCTCGCGCCGCGCCTCACCGCCCAGTCGGCCGTGGACGCCGAGTTCACCGTCGAGGAATGACCGCTCCCGCGCCCGCCGCCCCCAGCGCGGCGGAACTGACCAGCCACGTCCGGGCGCTCGGCCCGCTCCTGTCGTTCCCGTGGCACGCCCAGCAACGCGCCGCCCTCGCGCTCGCCACCGATACCGTGGTCATCCTCGGCGGCACCCAGGGCGGCAAATCGACCTCGGCGATGGGCATTGTGAGCCGCCTGATCCGACGCGAGGGGCCGATCTACCGTCGGCTCCGTCGGGCGCACCAGCGCCACCCGGCCACGGTGCCCGATCCCGACACCCGGCCGCTCAAGATCTGGATCGCCCCCAAGACCGGCGAAAAGGCGGAGTCGGTCTGGGAGCCCCTGCTGCGGGAGCACGCCGTTGCGGGGATGACGTACCGCTACGTCCAGTCCCCGCACCGCGTGTTCACGTGGGAGGACGGCCACGGGGGCGGCCAAGTGTGGCTCAAATCCCAGGACCAGGGCCTCCTGGCCTTCGAGTCGGACGCGGTCGATCTGGTGGTGTTCGACGAGGAGCCGCTGGATCGGCGGCTCGTGGGGGCCGCGCAGGCCCGACTCACGACGACCGACGGGGTGCTCGTGCTCGCCTTCACCCCGCTCCACGGGCTCACGTGGACGCACGCCGCCTACTACACGGCCGCCGTCCGGCCCGAATACCGCCGCGCCGACCGCGTGTGGATCGTCGGCACCCGGCTCGGCGTGGTCCAGATGGGGATGGCCGACAACCCGGCCGCCGTGGCCGGCGGGGGCGTCCAGCGCCTCCGGGACGACCCCACGGTGAGCGAGGCCGAGCGCCAGACGCGGCTCTACGGCACCTACGGCTACGCGGAAGGGCTGCTCTTCCCGGTGCTCGCCGGCCTGCACGCGGACCAGCCCGACTCGCTCTACCTGCTGGACGGCCTGCCACCCAACCGCGCCTACACGTGGGTGCTCACCGTGGACCCGAACAAACGGCACGGCGGCCTCCTCACCGCGCTCGACGAGGCCGGCAACCGCTACGCCGTGGCCGAGCACTACCGGGAGGACGTGCCGGATCGCGTCCACGTGGCCGACTACCGGGCCATCCTGGACGCCCTGGGACTCACCGAGGACCAGGTCGCCGTGTACGGCGATCCGGGCGGCGCCGGCGCGCAGGCCCTCCTCAACCTCGCCGATCTCGGGCTCTACGCCGAGGCGGTGCCGAAAGGGCCGGGGAGCGTCAAGGCGAGCATTGAAATGGTGCGCCGGGCGCTCTGGCCCAATCCGAGCCACCCGCACCCGGTGACGGGCCGCCCGGGGGCGCCGAGCGTCTATTTCCTGCGGTCGCTCCGCTCGACGTGGACGACCGACGGCGTGGACTATGCGGAGTCGCGGCTCCTGTGGGAGTTGCGGCAGTACCGGCAGAAGGACGCCGCGCCGCCCGATACGCCGGTCAAAATGCACGACGACGTGACCGACTGCCTGCTCTACAGCTACCTCGTCCGGCCGTTCGTGCCAGGGGAGACGACGCCCAAATGGGGGGTGCCCCCGTCCACCGACCCGCCGCTCGACCAGGCCAGCCAAGCCGCGCAGCGGGAGATCACGCAGGCGATGGCCCGCATCGCCAAACAGAACCGGAGGCGTCGATGACCTGTCGCCTGCCCGGCTGCGGCGCGGGCGCGTCCTGCACCCGGCCGGGCTGTCCGTGCCCGGCGGCGGATCGCCGCGTGGCCCAGCGGCGGACGGTGGTCCGTGGCCCGGATCGGAGGACGCCGTGCTCCTGATCGTCGCGTTTCTGGCCGGCGCGGCCAGCGTCGCGGCCGTCGCCTACCCCGTCTGGCGGCAACTGCGGGCCGACCTCGCCGTGGCCCACGACCGGCTGTACACTGCGTGGCGCGAGGGCGCCGTCATCCCGCCCGCACCGGAGCCGCCGGCGCCCCCTCCCGCGCCCATTCCCGACGAGCTGCGGCCCTACATCGACGAGTGGTCCAACCCCACCGTGCGGGCGCAGGTCGAGGACCGGATTCGCCGGATGCTGGCCAGGAAGCTGACGCCGGGGGAGATCGGCAAGCTCCTGCTCACCGAGGCGCAGACGCCGAGCATTCGGCTCCCGGTGTAGCGTGGTGTTGCGTCTATGGCATCTTGCGTGAACCCACGCATTTTGCCATATTGGACTATGGCCCTCCCCGACTCGACGCCCACGCCGCCGGACACGCCCCACGGGGCGGCCGTGGCGCCCCCGTCGAGTCCCGCCCTCTCCCTCGCCGCCATCCGGGGGGACAGCTACCCGCTCCCCGGTCAAGCCCCACCGCCCAAGATCGTCGATTACGTCTGGCGCCTCTGGCAGGCCCAAGACAGCGATATGCTTTGGCGGATGCGGAACGCCGCCCGCTACCTGCTCCTGGCGGAAGGATTCCAGTGGATCGACTGGAACCAGCGGGCGAACGGCTGGACCGTCATCCCGCAGTCCGAAGGCCGCACCCAGGCGACGCTCAACTACATTCGGATGGCGCTGCGGAGCCGCACCCAGCGCATCCAGTCGGCACAACTCGTCTGGCGCTCCGTCCCCACGTCCAACAGCGCTGAGGCCCGCGACCGGGCCACGACCGCCCAGCGGCTCGTGGGCCATCGCTACCGCGACCTGGCGATGGACGCCAAGATCCGGTTGGCGCGCTGGCTGGCCGACTGCAACGGCGTCGCGTTCCTCAAGTCGTTCTGGAACCCCGATGTCGGCCCGATGGCGGCGGCCACGCTCACGCTGCCGCATCCCGTCACCGGCCAACTCGCCGAGTATCCGGTCGATCCGCAGGGCCAGCCGTTACTCGACCCCACCACCGGCGACCCCGCGTCCGAGCCGCCCGAGGCGCTCCAGTACCGCCCCGGCGACACCGATACCGCCGTCCGCACGCTGTTCAACCTCCGGTGCAATCCCGAGGCGTGGGGCTGGACGCCGCAGGAAGGGCTGCGCTGGCTGATCGACGCCGAACTGACACCCCTCGCCACGGTCAAGGCGCGGTACGGCGCGCTGGCCCAGGACCTGACCCCGACCGATGACCTGCCGCAACTCTCGCAGTACCAGCGGCTCCTGAAGGCCGTCACCGGCCGCCCGACGACCGCCGGCGGCGGCCCGATGGGCATCATCACGCCGCCCGCGAACACGCCGACGCCCGACCAGTCGCTCGTGCTCCTGATGGAGTATTGGGAGGTGCCGACGGCTGAGCTGCCGCAGGGGCGGCTGATCGTGCTCGGCGGCCATACGCTCCTCTACGACGGGCCGCTCCCGCAGGGCTTCGTGCCCTACACGCCGGTCTACTGCGAGAAGAAGCCGTTCGACCCGTACGGGCACGCCATCGTGCAGGATATGGACAGCCCGCAATGCCTGATCAACGAGCAATGGTCGCTCGTGCAGGAGGAGATCCGGCGGGATGTGGTCGGCCAGTGGATCGGGTTCGACCTCCCCGGGCTCTTCGACCAGCTCTCCGACGAGGCGGACGGCCATATCCGCATCCCGCTCAAAAGCGGGTTCCTCAATCGCGGCGTCCAAGACCTCGTGCAGCGCCTGCCGCACGCCACGATCAACGAGGCGCGGCTCGCCATCATCGACCGGGCGCGGGCCGCCATCTTCGACATCGGCAGCTTCCACGAGATCCAGCGGGGCCAAGTGCCGCCCGGCGTCGATAGCGGCATCGCCATCGAACTGCTCCAAGAGGCGGAGAACGCCCAGCTCGACGACACGATCCGCACGCTCAAGGAATCGCTGCTCCTCTGGGGCCGGCAGCAGTTGGCACTCGCCCGCTGGGGCTACGGCCCGCAAGAGGAGCGGTGGCTGCCGGGCGAGGATCCCACCAAGCAGTACCTGACCGAAAGCGTCACCGGGCTCGACCTGCCCGATCCCGACACCATCGCGCTCGATCTGGATGGGTTCAAGCCGCAGTCGGACGCCGCTCGGCGGGCCGAACTCACCGACTTGGCCTCGCGCCAGATCATCAGCGGACCGCAGCTCGTGGAACTGTTGGATCTGGGCCGGGGCTTGGAGGGCATCTTCCCGAGCCAGACGCGGCACTACGACCGGGCGCGCGCCGAGAACCTGGCCATCCAGAAGGGCGAGGTGCAGTTCCGGCCAGCCCCC
>CAMLHU010000124.1 GCA_946479825.1 uncultured Gemmatimonadota bacterium | reverse complement strand
GCGCGAAGATGAGGTGGGCCGGCCGGCCGTGGTACGTGACCGGCGTCCAGCTGATGCGGACGTGGAGGATCCGCCCGTCCTTGGTCCGGTGCCGCCAGGTACCGGCCGCCTCGAACGGGCGTGGGGAGGTCTCGACGCCGGTCTGGACGTGGGCATCGAGGAAGCGCTGGACGTCATCCGGCGGACGGATGTCCGTGAGCGAAAGCGCCAGGAATTCGTCGCGGCTCCAGCCGTACCGCGCCACCGCCGCGTCGTTCACCTCGAGGAACCGCATCGTGTCGAGGTCGAACACCCACGCCGGCACCGGCGCCGCACGGAACAGGAACCGGTCGTCCAGCAACGGCTCCTCGGCCGGGCTCGGCGTCCGCGCACGCGGCTTCGACGGCCGCTTCGGCGGGGATTTGCGCTTGGGCATTGGCAGTGGCCTCCCCAATATGCTGATGAAGGCCTGTTAACAGTGTATCGTTGAGGACCGGCCGGCGCCAGCGCGGCGCCCGCCCGGGCGACCCCGACCAGGCTTATGGCGATGCGCGCGATCAGGATCCACGAGTACGGCGGCCCCGAGGCGATGCGCCTCGAAGAGCTCCCCACCCCCACCCCCGGCCCGGGCCAAGCCCTGGTCCGCATCCACACCGCCGGGGTCAACTTCATCGACGTCTATCACCGGACCGGCCTCTACAAGCTCCCGCTCCCCCTCACCTTGGGCCAGGAAGCCGCCGGCGTGGTCGAAGCCGTCGGACCGGGGGTCACCGAAGTGAAGGTCGGCGACCGGGTGGTCAACACCGGCGTCCAGGGTACCTACGCCACCCACGCCCTCTTCCCCGCCGACCGCCTCGTCCCGGTGCCCGACGGGATGGATCTCACTGTCGCCGCCGCGCTCCCGCTGCAGGGGATCACGGCACAGTACCTCGCCACCACCACTTACCCGCTCAAGCCGGGCGACACCTGCCTGATCCACGCGGCCGCCGGCGGCGTGGGGCTCCTGCTCACCCAGATCGCCAAGCGCCGCGGCGCCACCGTGATCGGCACCGTGTCCACCGCCGAGAAGGAGCGGCTCGCGCGGGAGGCGGGGGCGGATCATGTCGTCCGGTACACCGAGCAGGAGGTGCCGGCGGAAGTGCAGCGGATCACCGGCGGCGTCGGGGTGCAGGTGGTCTACGACTCGGTGGGGCGCACGACGTTCGAAGGGAGCCTTGCGTCACTGGCCACCCGCGGCATGATGGTGTCGTTCGGCCAGTCGAGCGGCCCGGTGCCGCCGATCGACATCATCAAGTTCGGCGCGAGCGGCGGGGGGTCGCTCTTCCTGTCGCGCCCCTCGCTCAAGCACTACATCCGGACCCGCGAAGAACTCCTGGCCCGGATGGGCGACGTGCTCCGCTGGGTCAGCGAAGGATGGCTCAAGGTCCGGATCGAGCGCGCAGTGCCGCTCACCGACGCCGCCCAGGCCCATCGCCTGCTCGAAAGCCGCGCGACGGCCGGGAAGGTGGTGGTGGCGGTGAGCGGCGAGGGGTGAGGCGGTGAGCGGTGAGCGGGAGGGGGAGAAGAGGAGAAATGGATCCCTCCGTGGACCACATAGAGATCCTTCGCTTCGCTCGGGATGACCCGCACGACACACCCCCGACCCGCTGCCCCGCAACTCATTGCCCTGTATCCGCTTACTTCCGGCCTACCCGCCCTACCGCGCCCGGGCCTTCCCGCCTATAATTCCCGCCCTTCCGGCTAGGTAGCTCAGTTGGTAGAGCAGCGGACTGAAAATCCGCGTGTCGGGGGTTCGATTCCCTCCCTAGCCATGTTTGCTGCAATGGATTGCTCGCACGGCCAGCCTCTGTGATCGGGGCTGGCCGTTTTGGTGTGGCGGGGGGCAGGTCGGTACGGCGCGCAGGGGTGGCCGCAGGCCACCCCCTACGCATCTTCTCCTGTTCTCCTCCTCTCCTCTTCCCCTTCCCCTCCTCCCCTCCGCCCCTACTATTACCCGCATGCCCCACCCGCGCTTTCCGAACCTGACTGTCTTCGACCATCCGCTCATCCAGCACAAGGTCACCCTCCTGCGAGATCGCCGGACGGGGACCCGCGACTTCCGCCAGCTGGTGAGCGAGATCGCGATGCTGATGGCCTTCGAGGTCACCCAGGACCTCCCCACCCGGACCATCACCGTCGAGACCCCGCTCGAGACGACCACGGGCTACGAAGTGGACGGCCGCCGCATCATCCTGGTGCCGATCCTGCGCGCGGGGCTCGGTATGGTCGAGGGGATCTCCCAGCTCATCCCGACAGCGCGGGTGGGCCACATCGGCCTCTATCGCGACCACGACTCGCTCAAGCCGGTGAGCTACTACTTCAAGCTCCCGCCGGTCGAAGGGGAGCGCGACATCTTCGTGCTCGACCCGATGCTCGCCACCGGCGGTTCCGCCGCCGCCGCGGTCACCAAGCTCAAGGAGACCGGCCCCGCGCGGATCAAGTTCCTCTCCCTGGTCGCCGCACCCCCCGGTGTCCAGGCGCTGCTCGACGCGCACCCCGACGTCCCGGTCTATACCGCCGCCCTCGACCGCGAACTCGACCGCCACGGCTACATCCTTCCAGGCCTGGGCGACGCGGGGGATCGGCTGTTCGGAACGAAGTGAGGGGAGAGCTAGGAGCTTGGAGCTAGGAGCTTGGAGCAGAGGAGTGTCCCGATGCCAAGTAACAAGAAGCCTCTCGTGCTCCGCCCTATGCGCGCTCTTCTGCCCCTGACTCCGGGCTCCCAGCTCCCGACTCCAAGCTCCCGCCTCCCGACTCCAAGCTCCGAGCTCTGACCCCCATGTCCTCCGTCCACCTCACCTTCCACGGCGCCTCCAGCGGCCAGGTGACCGGCTCGATGTACCTGCTCGAGGCGGCGCAGGGGCGCTTCCTCCTCGACGCCGGACTCTTTCAGGGCCGCCGGTCGGAGACGCAGGAGCTCAACCTCAAGCTCCCGGTGGACGCGCGGACCATCAACGCGGTGGTGCTGAGCCACGCCCATATCGACCACAGCGGCCGGCTGCCGCTCCTGGTGCGCCAGGGGTTCCACGCCCCGATCTACGCCACGCCCGCCACCCGCGACCTCTGCGCGGTGATGCTCCCCGACGCGGCGCACATCCAGGAGAAGGACGCCGAGTACCTGAAGCGCCACGGCCACGCGGTGGCGGAACCGCTCTACAACCTGGCCGACGCGGTGGCGGTCCAGGAGCTGATGATCGGCCTGCCGTATCGCCGCCCGTTCTACCTCCGGAAGAACCTCTCCTTCGAGTTCACCGACGCGGGCCACATCCTGGGCTCGGCCTCGGTGGACCTCCGGTTCGCCGAGGGGCCGGGGCACCGTCTCGTCTTCTCGGGCGACATCGGCCGCTGGGGGCTCCCGATCATCCGCGACCCGATGCCGCCGTCGGGCCCGGTGGACACGCTCATCATCGAGTCCACCTACGCCGACCGGGAGCACGACTCGATCGAGGCGACGGAATCGCACCTCGGCGCGATCGTCGCCCGGGTGGCGGCGCGCGGCGGCAAGGTGCTGATCCCGTCCTTTGCCGTGGGACGGACGCAGGAGATCGTCTACGCGCTCCACCAGCTCTGGCGCTCGAAGCAGATCCCCGAGATCCCGATCTTCATCGACAGCCCCCTCGCGGTGGACGCGACCCAGGTGTTCCGGATGCACCCCGAGGTGTTCGACCGCCGCGAGCGGATGCTCGAACGCCACGAGCGGGTCTTCGACTTCCCGCTGGTGCGCTACGTGCGCGACGTCAAGGATTCGATGGCCCTCAACACCCGCCCCGGCCCCGCGGTGATCATCGCCGCGTCGGGAATGGCGGAGACCGGCCGCATCCTGCACCACCTGGCCAACCAGGCCGGCGACCACCGCAACCTCATCCTCTTCGTCGGCTTCCAGGGCCAGCACACCCTCGGCCGCCGGATCCAGGAAGGCCAGAAGCAGGTGCGCTTCTTGGGCGAGATGCACGAGATCCGCGCCGAGGTGGAGACCCTGGGCGGCTACTCGGCCCACGCCGACAAGCACGAGCTCCGGAAGTGGGTGCGCCAGCTCGGCGGACCGATCCGCCGCGCGTTCGTGGTCCACGGCGAGAACGGCGCGCGCGCCGCGATGGCCGAGCTCCTGAAGAGCGAAGGGGCGGAACAGGTCGTCCTTCCCGAGCTGGGCCAGGGCTTCCAGCTCCAGTGACCGACCCGCGCCGCCGTCGCCGCCGGCCCGTCGCCATCGCGCTCGGCGCCGCGGCGGCGGCGGCGCTCGCATATCTCGTGTCGTTCACGCTCGTCGTCATCGCGAGCCGCCAGGACCAGGCCCGCCCCGCCGACGCGGTCGTCGTCCTGGGCGCCGCGCAGTACAACGGCCGGCCGTCGCCGGTGCTCCGCGCCCGGCTCGACCACGCGCTCGAGCTCTACCGCCGCGGGCTCGCGCCGGTCGTCGTCGTCACCGGCGGCATCGGCGAGGGCGACCGGATGAGCGAGGCCACCGTCGGCCGTCGGTACCTCCTGGGACGCGGCGCCCCCGACACCGCCGTCGTGGTGCTGGGCCGCGGACGCACCACCGACGAGACCATGGCCGCCATCTCCGACTGGCTCGACAGCCGCGGGCTCGAATCGGTGGTGCTCGTGAGCGACCCGTTCCACATGGCTCGGCTCCGCATCGAAGCCCGCCGCCACGACGTCGAGGCCTACACCTCGCCCACCCGCACCAGCCCGATCTCCGCCAACCCGCGCGAAGAGCTGAGCTACTTTGCCGCCGAAGCGCTCAAGCTGCCGGTGGTGTGGGTGGGGTGGTGAGTGGGGCGTGGGGGGCGAGAAGAGGAGGGGAAGAGGCGAGGAGAAGAAGAGGAGACGAGAGACGCGAGACGAGAGACGGGTGGGCGCCGCGCGGCGGGCGACGAAATCAGGTGGGTCGCTTCCCCGTCCCCCTGTTACCTTCACACTTGCTCCCTGCTCCCTGCCCCCTGACCCCTGACCCCAAAGCCCAAAGCCCTAAGCCCCCAGCCCCAACCCCAAACCCCAAAGAGCAAAGCCCCAAGCCCCAAGCGCTAAGCGCTAAGCGCTAAGCCCCAAGCCCTAAGCCCCAATCCCTGGCCCCCCCTCCCCTTATGCGCCCATTTCTCCCCCTCCTTGCCCTGCTCGCTGCGCCGCTGGCCGCGCAGTCGCATCGGCCGCCGCCGAAGGCGCTGTCCATCTCGTACACGATGGACACCCTCGCCAACGGCCTCACGCTGATCGTCCACGAGGACCATTCGCTCCCGGTCGTCACCGTGGACACCTGGTATCACGTCGGCTCGGGTGACGAGGAGCCGCATCGCACCGGCTTCGCGCACCTGTTCGAGCACCTGATGTTCATGGGCTCGGAGCACGCGCCATATCCGACGTTCGACCGGCTGCTCGAGGCGGCGGGGGCGGACAACAACGGCTCCACCACCGAGGACCGGACTAACTACTACGAGTCCGGCCCCTCCAACGCGCTGCCGCTGATGCTCTGGCTCGACGCCGACCGGATGGGGTGGTTGCTCCCGACGATGGACAGCGCCAAGGTGGACCTCCAGCGCGACGTGGTGAAGAACGAGCGCCGCCAGCGGATGGAGAACCAGCCCTACGGCAAGGCGTGGGACGCCCTCCCCGGCGCGCTCTTCCCCGACGGCCATCCGTACTCGTGGCCGGTCATCGGCTCGATGGCCGACCTCTCCGCGGCGAGCCTCGAGGACGTGAAGGACTTCTTCCGGAAGTTCTACGCCCCCAACAACGCCTCGATCGTGATATCGGGCGACGTCCGCGCCGCCGACGCGAAGCGGCTGGTGGAGCGTTACTTCGGCGCCATCCCGCGCGGCCCCGCCATCACCCGTCGCCCGACGCCGGCGTTCGCGCTGGCGCACGATACGGTGCTCGTGCTCGAGGACCGGGTCCAGCTGCCGCGGCTCTACCTGATGTGGCACACCGTGCGGGCGTACAGCGTGGACGACGCGCCGCTCACCGTGCTCGCCTACATCCTGGCCGGCGCCAAGAACGGCCGCCTCACCGAACCGCTGGTGTACACCCGCGACCTCGCCGCCGACGTGAACGCCTTCCAGGACGGCAAGCTCCGCGACGGCCAGTTCGGCATCATCGCCACCGCGCGCCCGGGCCACACGCTCACCGAGCTGCGGCAGGTGATCGACAGCCAGGTGGCGCGGCTCGCCGCGGACGGGCCGACCCGGCGCGAGCTCGAACAGGCGGCCAACAGCTACGAGGCCTCGACCCTGGAGCAGCTCGAGTACGGGATCGCCGTGGCCGACCAGCTCAACCAGTACTTCTACTTCACCGGCACCCCCGACTACCTCGCCCGCGACATCGCCCGGATCCGCGCCGTGACCGCCGCCGATGTCCAGCGCGCGGCCCGCGAGTACCTGGCCCAGCCGAGGGTCATCCTGAGCGTGGTCCCGGAGGGGAAGCAGGACCTGGCCGTGAAGGGAGGGGACACGTGATGCGTGCACGTCATCCGCTATCCGCGATCCGTTATCCGTTGGTCGTCGCCGGCCTCCTTCTGGGTGGTCCGGCGAGCGCACAGGTCACCGCGGCGCCCAAGCTGGCCCCGCCGGCGCGGTTC
>CAMLHU010000123.1 GCA_946479825.1 uncultured Gemmatimonadota bacterium | reverse complement strand
CGAGAACATCGTGCGCCACATGGAGATGGGCGAAGGGGTGATGGAGGCGGCGCTCACGGGCACCCGCGAGATCGGCTTCACGGTCATCTCGATGACGCTGTCCCTCGTGGCCGTGTTCCTCCCCGTCCTCCTCCTCGGCGGGCTCATCGGCCGGCTCTTCCGCGAGTTCGCGATCACGATCGGCGTGTCGATCCTGGTGTCCGGCTTCGTGTCGCTCACGCTCACGCCGATGCTGTGCAGCCGGTTCCTGCGGGCGCACCCGGAGGGCGAGGCCCACGGGCGGTTCTACCTGGCGGCGGAGCGGGTCTTCAACGGGGCCCTGGCCTGGTACCAGCGCACGCTGGCGTGGGTGATGGACCGCCGCCCGCTCGCGATCGCCTTCTCCGGGCTGATCCTCGTGGCGACGGTGGGGCTGTTCATCATCTCGCCGAAGGGGTTCCTGCCGAGCGAGGACCAGGGGCAGCTGTTCGCCACGACCGAGACGGCCCAGGGCACCTCGTTCGACGCGATGGCCGAGCACCAGCGGGCCGCCGCCGCGATCGTGGCCCAGGACCCCAACGTGCTGGACTTCATGTCCGCGGTGGGCGGCGGCCGCGGCACGATGAACCAGGGCCGGATGTTCATGCACCTCAAGCCGCGGAGCGACCGCGCCCTCTCCGCCGACGAGGTGGCCCGCGAGCTCACCGGCAAGCTCAACGCGATCCCGGGGCTCCGGGTGTTCATCCAGAACCCGCCGCCCATCAGCATCGGCGGGCGGTTCGCCAAGAGCCTCTACCAGTTCACGCTGCAGGGCGCGGACATCTCGCAGCTCTACCAGTCGGCGACGGACCTCGAGGGGAAGCTGCGCGCCCTGCCGGCCCTTACCGACGTGACGAGCGACCTGCAGATCACCAACCCCCAGGTGACGGTCACCATCGACCGCGACCGCGCCGCCTTCTACGGCATCGACGCCAGCAAGGTGGAGACGGCGCTCTACAACGCCTACGGCGCCCGCCAGGTCTCGACCATCTACACGCCGACCAACCAGTACTGGGTGGTCATGGAACTGCTGCCGCAGTACCAGCACGACCTGTCGGCCCTCAACCTGCTCTACCTGACCGGCCGCGACGGCGAGGCGGTGCCGCTCGCGAGCCTCGCGTCCATCACGCCAAGCGTGGGACCGCTCAGCGTGAGCCACTCGGGGCAGCTCCCGTCGGTGACGATCTCGTTCAACCTGGCCCCCGGGGTGGCCCTGAGCGACGCGGTCGCCCAGGTGCAGCGCACCGCCGCCGCGACCCTCCCGGCGAGCATCAGCACCAGCTTCTCCGGCACGGCGCAGGCATTCCAGCAGGCGCAGAGCGGCCTGCTCGGCCTGCTCGCGCTCGCCATCCTCGTCATCTACCTCGTGCTCGGCATCCTGTACGAGAGCTTCATCCACCCGCTCACCATCCTCTCCGGCCTGCCGTTCGCCGGCTTCGGCGCGCTGCTCACGCTGCTGATCTTCCGGATGGACGTGAGCCTGTACGCCTTCGTCGGCATCATCATGCTCGTGGGCCTGGTCAAGAAGAACGCGATCATGATGGTGGACTTCGCGGTCGAGGCGGAGAAGGCCGGCAAGAGCGCCCGCGACGCGATCGTCGAGGCCTGCTCGGTGCGGTTCCGGCCGATCATGATGACGACCTTCGCCGCGCTGATGGGCACCCTCCCCATCGCTATCGGGAGCGGCACCGGCGCCGAGTCGCGGCGCCCCCTCGGCGTCGCCGTGGTGGGCGGGCTCGCGTTCTCCCAGTTCATCACGCTGTACGTGACGCCGGTGGTGTACACCTACTTCGACGACCTGCAGCACTGGCTGGCCACCCGGAAGCGGCGGGCGGCAGTGGTGGGAGAAGCGGTCGGGGGGTAAGGGGCGGTGAGCGGTCAGCGGTGAGCGGGGATGAGTGAGCGGGAATAGCTGAACGACGAACGGGCTGCCAGACGCAGATCGGTCTGACAGCCCGTTCTCCATTCACCCCTGACCGCTCACCGCCGACCGCTCACCCCTCACCGCCCCTCACATCCGAAACAGGTAGCTCAGCTTCACGAAGAACCCGTCGTTGACCCGGGTGAAGTCCTGGAACCGGAACGCTGTGGGCTCCACCTGGTTGCTGCCGTACCCCGCGTATACCACGGTGCCCGGGTTCGGCTGGTAGCTGAACAGCGCGTCGGCGTGGAACAGGTCGTTCTTCCGGGCCGAGGCGCGGGCGAGGGTGCCGTCGTTCTGGGCGATGTAGATCGGCAGCTCGGTGCGCGAGTTGTCGCGCAGGGAGTCGGTCTCGCTCTGGATGTACTGCCCCACGAGGCGGATGAACACGGGTCGAGATACCTGATACTCGACGGTCAACCGGGGGATCCGGCCGATGTTGACCAGGGTCCCGTCGGTCCGGCGGTTCACCTGCTGCCAGAAGTACGTCGCGCCGACCCGCAGCTTGGCGCTCGGCCGCCAGTTGAGCGCCAGCTGCATCACCTTGAGGTTGGCCGAGGCCCACTCGTAATAGTTCTCGTCGTGGCCGCGGAGGAAGAAGCCCGAGGCGTCGAACCGCCGGAACGTCGGCGTGCTCCACTGCACCACCCACTCGTTGTTCGGGATGGTGGGCTGGCCGGTGTAGCGAACGGTATCCACCCCGCCGCCGTTCGGGCGGAGCAGGCGGTAGTTCTGGAACAGCGTGGAGTCGTAGCCGAACGACTCCCAGAAGTAGCCCCCGCCGATCCCCCACCCGCCCCGCAGCACGGTGTTCAGGTTGAGGTGCAGCTTGTCGTCCTGGCGGCCGAGGCCGTGGATCAGGTGCTGGTACTGCCATGTGCGGTCGACGACGACGTCGAAAGTGGCGCGCTGGAGCGGCGACCCGGCCGGGCCGTACACCGAGTAGCTCGGGTCCACCATCGCCTCGGCCACGCCGGCCCGGCCGATGAACCCGCTCCGGGCGCGAAAGTCGTCGGAGATCGCGGTCATCACCGACCGCAGCCCGACGGTGTGGCCGGCCCGGTTGAGGCGCGCCGTCCACGCGGGCGCGGTGGTGGTGACCCCGCCCTCGCGGGTATGGCTGACCGCGGCCTCGAACTGGGCGGCGTACACCCCGCCGAACAGGAAGCGGCCGTCCACGGCCCCGACCTGGTTGTTGTCTGGGCCGTCGGCACGCTCGGTGATGGTCGCGCCGAGCTTGTTGTGCTGGCCGAGGTCGTGCTGGGCCCGCAGGATCCCGTACACCGGGTTGTAGTTGCCGGCGAGCGAGCCGCCGGGATCGTCCACCGCGGCGATGACGCCGACGTTGGTGCCGAAGGCCTTGCCGGTGAGCTTGGCCGCCGCGACCGGCTGCACGATGCGGCGGGTGTAGATCAGCGAGAGCGAGGTCTGGAAGAACTCGAGCCCGTCGAGGAAGAACGGACGCTTCTCGGGAAAGAACAGCGCCTGCCGGGGGTCGAAGCCCAGCTGGCCGGCGTCCGACTCGACCTGCGAGAAGTCGGGTTTGACCGTGCCGTTGAGGGTCAGGTTGTTGGTCACGCCCCACCGCACGTTGGCGCCGAGGTCGGGGCCGGCGTTGGCGTAGCCGTACGCGCCGGTGCCGGGATCGGGGGCGCCGTCGCGCCGGGCGGTGAGCTCGGGATTGAGGTCCATCACGAGGCCGCGGTGCAGGTCGGTACGCCCGGCGAGGGTCCCCGACTGCGCCAGAAACGACGCCGCCGACCGGCGGGCCGGCGTCCAGGTGTCCTCGGTGCCGTCGTGCTGGACGTCGCGGACGACGTTGAGCCCCCAGTCCTGGGTCCGGCCCGACTGGTACCGGAGGCTCTTGAACGGGATCCGAATCTCGACCTCGTAGCCGTACGGGGTGAGGCGTCCCTTCGACTGGAACACGTAGTCCGGGCTCAGGTCGGGCGGCTCGCGTCCGCCCACCACGCCGCCGCCGAACACGCCCCCGCCGCTCTGCTTGCCCGATTCCACCAGCGCCCCGTCCCCCTGGATCCCGAGCGGGTTCACGGCAAAGAGGGCCGCCTGCCGTCCGTCGTGGAAGGTGCCGAGGAAGATCTGGATGTTGTCGTCGCTGAAGATCCGGTCGCGGTCGGCGAGCGTCGCGTGGACCTGGCCGTGGGCCTCGAACGCCCGGATCCCGAAATAGATGGCGCTCGGCGAGTACCAGACGAGCACCTGGGTAGAGTCGCTGGCGGGAAGGCCGTCGGTCGGACCGTACTGGGAGAACCCGCGGAGCTCGGCGGCCTCCGCCCAGACCGGCTCGTCGAGCGCGCCGTCGATGACGATGTTCGTGTCCACCCGGGGGGGACGGACGGTGACCTCACCGGCCGCGCCGGCATAGGACCGGCCGGCCACCGCCGCCGGCACGACGGACGGCCCGCCCGCCTGCTGGGCGGCGAGCGGGCTCCGGACGGCGGACAGCAGCAACAGACCGGCGGCGAGACGACGCAGGAGCACGTACCCTCTCCGTACTGGGACCTGGGTGCGCGGGGGAGCGCGCAGGTGCCTACGGAGATGCCCGGGTCGGGGATTCAGGCGCGCCGGCGCGTTACCGATTGAACCAGTAGGACAGCTTCACCAGGAACGTGTTGTCCTGATGGAGGTCAAAGATACCGCGGAAGTCCCGGCCGAGCCCCTCCGGGCCCACGAAGGGCTGGAAGTCGCTGCGCTGCTGGGTCCACACCACGAAGAGCGTCGAGCCGGGCCGGTACTCCCAGCGCACGACGAGGTTGGAGTTGAACTGCTTGGAATCCACGCCGCCGGGGTGGAGGGTGACGGCGGTGTCGCCGTAGGCCTTGTAGCGGTCGTCGAAGCGGGCGGCGCCGGGGTCCGCGAGCTCCCGGATGTCGCTGTATGGCCCCCGGCTCACGAACGGCTGCAGGTACCACTGCACGGTGAGCTCCGGCGTCACCGTATAGCCGAGATCCGCGGTGAGGTAGAAGGTCTTCTGGTCGAGCTGGGCGAACGTGTAGTGGGTCCCGGCGCTGTCGGCGTAGCGGCCGTACCACTGGTCGCGGGCGGTCATCGCATCATAGGAGACGCCGAGGGACGCGGTAAGCCGGGTCGAGGCGTTCAGGGTCACCTGGGCGCCGACGTTCCAGTTCTGGTCGCGGCCGCCACTCGTGGTGAAGTGGCTCGCGTTGACCGACGGGATCACCTTGTGGCGGTCGTCGCCCGAGATGTTGATCCAGGGGTTGAAGGCCGGGTCCTGGCGCACCGCCGGGCCCCCGCGCGCGCAGCGGTCGCACCAGGTGGTGCCGAGCTGGCCCAGCGTGGCTCCGGCGTTCACGTACCAGCGGTTGGTGAGCTGGGTATGGAAGTTGGTGTTCGCGGCGCGCTCGGTCGGCAGGCCGGCGGCCGTCCACCACTGCCACCAGTTGAAGTTCCAGTTGATGCGCAGGTACGCCCGGGTCGGCTTCCGCCACGAGAGGCCGATCCAGTTGTTCCAGCTCTGCTGGTCGGCCTGGAACATGAAGCCCAGGTCGTTGACCTCGAAGCCGGGTGACCGGCGGAGGTAGCTAGTCTCGAAGTGCAGGTGCTCGCCGCTGATCTTGCCGATCCGGAGCTCCTCGGCGTCGCCCGTGAGGGCGGTGGCCGTGGAATCGACATGGAGCGGCCCATCCGGCCGCTGGTAATAGTGGACGGGGTTCCGCTGGAGGGCGGTGATGGCGGCCGGGCTCCCGTTGACCCGGGACCAGTCGAGCGACCCGTCGATCTGGTAGCGCCGCCCGAGGAACTGGTGCCGGAACTCGAATGCACCGACATACGCCGAGCGGGGCAGGTACGGCGAGGTCCAGATGTCCGTGGAGCGGTCCACGGCGGTCACGATCAGTCCGAGGCCGCTCGCCCCGGCCCGGAAATCCTTCGTGGCTCGCAGCACGCCGTAGTTGGTGGTGGGCTCGATGGTGGCATTCCCGGCGCCGGCTTCGCGGGCGGTGACGGCGTCGATCACGCCGAGCGACCACCCGCCCGGGAGCTGGCCGGTGAGCTTGGCGGCGCCGTCGATGCGCGTGGCGGTCGGGGCGTTCGGGTCGGGGTAGAGGCCGCCCAGCTGGGGACTCCGGCCGATCCGCCGGGAGTAGAAGATCTGTTCGTTGCTGCAGTTGACCGCGCTGCAGTCCACGTTGAATTGGAAGAGTCCGTTGCCCTCGACGAAGAACGGCCGGTGCTCGGGGAAGAAGGTCTCGAACGCGCCGAGGTTGAGCACGGCGGGGTCGGCCTCGACCTGGCCGAAGTCCGGATTCACCGTCCCCGTGAGCGTGAGGTTGGGCCCGAGCGCCAGCTTGACGTCGCCGCCGATGGAGACCTGCTGCTCGCGTCCGTAGCCGCTCGCGCTGGGGACGGAGACGTTCTTGGTCACGACGTACGGCGCGAGTTCTGCCCGGCGGGGCGGCGCCAGGTGGTCGAGCGCCGTGAGCGTGCCCAGCTGCGAGGCCACGCCCGGGCGCGACGGGCGGAACAGCGGCCAGCTCGACTGCTCCGACGTCCGTTCCACCGTCCGCGCGACGCTGAACCCGAACGTGTCGCTGGGCTGCGCGGCGTGCCGGATCTGCGAGAACGGAAAGCGGAACTCCGCGGTCCACCCGAGCGAGTCGATCCGGGTGGCCACGTCCCAGATCCCGTCCCACGCCGGA
>CAMLHU010000122.1 GCA_946479825.1 uncultured Gemmatimonadota bacterium | reverse complement strand
CCAACGTGCTGTTCGGCTCGATGTTCACCCTCGACGGCGTCCACCCGAGCGCGGCAGCACACAAACTCATCGCCGATTCGCTCGCGGCCACGATCAACGCGGCCTACGGGACTTCCCTCCCGCTGCCCTGACCGCCGCACCCGCTCTTCAGGCGCCCCGCGGACCCGACGGTTCGCGGGGCGCTTCTTTGGGTGTAGAATGGATGGGCCAATGCGCGTATGGCTAAGCCCTAAACCCTAAGCTCTAAGCCCTAAGCCCTAAGCCTTAAGCCCCAAGCCCTAAGCCCTAAGCCCTAAGCCCCAAGCCCTAAGCCCTGACCCACTGACCCCCTGCCCCCATGCTCACCCACTCCTCCGCCCTCGACCTGATGCACCAGTACACCGCCAACGAAGCGCTCCGCCGGCATATGTACGCCGTCGAGATCGCGATGCGGGCGATGGCCGGCCGGCTGGGCGGGGATCCCGACGCCTGGGCCACGGTCGGCCTGCTCCACGACTTCGACTACGAGCGCTTCCCCAACGCGGAACGCTCGGCGACGGCCGAGCATCCTGCCGAGGGGGTGCGCATACTGGCCGGGATGGGGGCGCCGGAGGAATGGCAGCAGGCCATTTTGGGGCACGCGGCGTACACCGGCGTCGCGCGGACCACGCCGATGGCCCGGGCGCTCTTCGCGGTGGACGAGCTCTGCGGGTTCCTCGTGGCCTGCGCCCTGGTCCGGCCGTCGAAGAGCCTCACGGATCTCGAGGTCTCGAGCGTGAAGAAGAAGCTCAAGGACAAGGGGTTCGCGAAGGGCGTCAACCGCGACGACATCACCCAGGGCGCCGCCGAGCTCGGCATCCCCCTCGACGAGCTGATCGCCTTCGTGCTCGAGGCGCTCCGGCCCGAGGAATCCCGGCTCGGGCTGGGCGCGCCGTAGGCCCGGAGGACCCGGTGCCGCTTCCGCCGACCGACCCGATCATCGCCCGCGCGCTCGACCGCGCCACCGGGTGCCGGCCCATCCCCGGCAACGCGGTGGACCTGCTGCTCGACGGACCGGTCACCTATCCGGCGATGCTCGACCTCATCGGCCGCGCCACCCGCTGGATCCATTTCGAGAACTACATCATCCACGACGACGCGACCGGGTGGACCTTCGCCCGGGCGCTCGCCGCGCGCGCCCGGGCCGGCGTCGCCGTCCGGGTCCTGGCCGACTGGCTCGGTTGCCGCGGGACCGGCGCCCGGTACTGGCGGTTCCTCCGCGCCGCCGGCGTCGAGGTGCGGCTGTTCCACCCGCCAAGCTGGGACCTGTTCCAGAACTTCATCCGCGACCACCGCAAGGTGGTGGTGGCGGACGGGCTCGAAGCCATCACCGGCGGCCTCTGCATCGGCGACGAATGGGCGGGCGACCCGGCCGCCGCCCGGCGGCCCTGGCGCGACACGGCGGTGCGAGTGGCCGGGCCGGCGGTGCAGGCGCTGGACAACGCCTTTCGGCGGACCTGGGCGGTCGCCGGCGGGACGATCCCGGAGGAGGAACGGGTGGCGTCCGCGCCGGAGTGCGGCACCGCCATCGTGCGGGTGATCGCGGTCGAGCCGGGTCAGGCGCGGTCGTACCGGATGCTCCAGCTCCTCGCCGCCGGCGCCGGCACGCAGCTCTGGATCACCGACGCCTACCTCGTCCCGCCTCCGCCGCTCCATCAGGGGCTGGTGGACGCCGCGCACGACGGCACCGACGTGCGGCTGCTGGTCCCGGGAGCGAGCGACCTGCCGCTGGTCCGGAACCTGACGCGCATCGGCTACCGCGACCTGCTCCGGGCCGGCGTGCGGATCCTCGAGTGGGAGGGGCCGATGCTCCACGCCAAGAGCTTCGTGGTGGACGGTCGCTACGCCCGGGTGGGGAGCAGCAACCTCAACGCCTCGAGCCTGCTCGGGAACTACGAGCTCGACCTCCTGATCGAGGACCGGGAGTTCACCGTGGCCCTCGAGGCCCAGTTCCGGCTGGACTCGGCCGAGAGCACGGAGGTCCGGCTCCGGCCGCGCCGCGCCCCCGAGCGGTTGCAGGAGCTCCTCCCCCCCGCCTTTGCCCACGAACCCGGGCCCGACTCCGGCGAGCATCCGCCCATCCCCCCGCACCGCCTGACGGCACGCGAGCGCCGCGGCCGGGCGGTGGTCGCCCTGCGCACGGTGGCGAGCGCGGCCCGGCGTTCGCTCTATGCCCCCGCCATCCTCGTCCTGCTGGCCGTGACGGTGCTTGCGGCGCTCCTGCCACACGTCGTGGCCTGGGCGGTCGGCGCCCTTTCCTTATATCTCGCCGCCTCGGCCGCCGCGGAGCTCTTCCGCCGGCGGTCGCCGGGCTCGCCCACCGACGAAGGGTGAGCCGCTCCCGCCGGAGCGGTCCGCACTCCAACGGATGCCCCCTACCCCGCGTACTCCCTCGGTGACCGACGCCGACCTCGCCACCCGCGCCGCCCGGGGAGATGCCGACGCCTTCGGCGAGCTGATCGAGCGGTATGCCGCCGTGGCGCGCCGGCTCGCCCGCGCCGCGGTCGGCGACGACGGCGATGACGCCGCCCAGGACGGGTTCCTCGCCGCCTGGCAGAACATCGGGCGATACGACCCAAGCCGGCCCTTCGGTCCGTGGCTGCTCCGGATCGTGGTGAACCGGGCCCGGGACCTCGGGCGGCGGCGGCGGGTGCGGCAGACGGAGGAGCTCCCCCCCGACCGGGCGGGGAACGGCCCGACGCCGGAGCGGGAGACCGACCGGGCGCTCCTCCGCGAGAAGCTCGCCGAGGCGCTGGCCCGGCTCCCGGAGCGGCAGCGGATCGCGATCACGATGTTCGACGCCGAGGGCTACCCCCACGCGGAGATCGCGGAGGTGCTCGGCGTCCCGGAAGGGACCGTCCGGTCGGACGTGTTTCACGCGCGGCGGGCGCTGCGCGAGGCCCTGGCCCCCTGGCAAGGAGGGACGGCATGACCCACAACCCGTTCGATGCCGAGCGCGACCCGGCGCTCGGGACGCTGCTCCGCGAGGCGCTCGCCGCGCCGGACGACGCCGCGTTCGCGGCCCGGGTGCGCGCGGCGGTCGGCGCGGCGCCCGGCTCCGCCTGGGATCTCCTGGCGCGGTGGGCCCGGCCCGGCCTCGTCGCCGCGGCGGTCCTGCTGGCGCTGGGCCTCTGGTACCGGCAGAGCGCGGTCCAGGGCGTGGGAACGCCGGTCGAGGCCTTCGCCTCGGCCGACCAGACCCCGTCCGACGTGTTGCTCGCGATGAGCCTGGAGGATCGATGACCGACGCTCCCGCGCCCCGACGGCCGTCGTCGCGGCTCGGCGCCGCCCTGCTCCTGCTGGCCGTGTTCCTGGCCGGCGCGGTGGCGGGGGGCGCCTGGCAGGCAACCCACCCGTTCGGCAGGCGCGTGTCGCGCGGGCCGGAGGGGTTCGTGCGGCACCTGGCCGACGAGCTCGCCCTCACCGCGCCGCAGCAGGACAGCGTGCGCGCCATCCTTGCGCGGCGCCGGCCGCAGATGGATTCGGTGTGGGCGGCCGTGCGTCCGCGCTTTGAAACTTTGCGCGACAGCATCCGTTCGGACATCGCGCGTCAACTGACCGATTCGCAGCGCACCAAGTTCGACGAACTCAACCGCCGCGAAGCGACGCGGCGTGAAGGGCACCCCTGACCGTGACGTACCGTACCTTGTGGCTCACCCCGGCCTTCGCCGCCGTCCTGGCGCTCCCCGCCGCGGCCCAGCAGCGCACCATCACGCTCGCTGAGGCGGTCGCGATGGCGCAGCGCGTCCAGCCGGCGACCGTCCAGGCCGAAGGGGCCGTGAAGACCGCCGACGCGCAGCGGCTGGCCGTGTACGGCGAGTACCTGCCCAACGTCAACGCCAACGCCAGCGGCAACCACAGCTATTCCGAGTTCCAGCGGCCCGATCCCGTGACCGGGCAGATCCTCCAGAGCGGCACCTCGTCGACGTCGCTGAGCGCCGGGATCTCGGGGAGCGTGGACATCTTCACCGGCTTCCGCCGTGGCGCCGACATGAACGCGGCCACCGCCGCGCAGCGCGCCGCCGCCGCCGGCCTCGTGAGCGCCCGGTACACCGTCGTGGTCACCACCACCCAGGCCTTCATCACGGCGCTCACCCAGCAGCAGCTCGTGGCGGTGGACTCCGACGCGGTCGTCCGCGCCGCGAGCCAGCTGCAGGTGGCCACCGAGAAGCTGCGCGTCGGCGCCGCGACCCGGTCCGATTCGCTCACCGCGCTGGTGGCCCTCGGCACCGCGCGCCTCAACCTGGTCAACGCCAAGGCCGCGCTGATCACGGCCCAGGCCGGGCTCGCCCGGCTGGTGGGGATCCCGGGCCAGGTCGCCGCGCAGGACGATTCGACCTTCCACCACGTCGTCGAGACGGTGGACACGGCCGAGATCCGGCGCGAGGCGCTGGCCCAGGCGCCGGCCATCCGCTCGGCCGACGCCACCGCCGACGCGGCCCACGCCAACCTGCGGGCCGCCCGGGCGGGATACTGGCCCACGCTCTCCGCCTCCGCCAACGCGAACTGGTCGGGCAACAACGCGCAGGACTATCACCTGCTCCCCAACCGGTCCATCGGCCTGCAGCTCAGCTGGCCGCTGTTCAACCGGTTCGTGCGCGAGCGCACGATCGCCCAGAACCAGGTCAACGCCGACGTCGCCGACGCGAATGCGCAGGACGCGCGCCGCGCGCTCGACGCCAGCCTGAGCCAGCAACTCGCCCAGCTCGACGCGGCGCGGACCACCATCAGCATCAGCCAGACCAGCGTGACCTCGGCGCAGGAGGCGCTCCGGGTGGTGCAGGAGCGCTATCGCGCCGGGACCGCGACCATCGTGGACGTCCAGGTGGCCCAGGACGCCCTCAAC
Organism: uncultured Gemmatimonadota bacterium; assembly: GCA_946479825.1. The sequence continues at coordinate 1,775 of CAMLHU010000122.1, read as the reverse complement.
ACCGCCGAGGTGAGCGTGCTGCAGGCCCGGTTCGCCTACCTCACGGCCAAGGCGCAGATCGAGGCGCTCATCGGGAGGTCGCTGTGACCATCGGGATCGAGACCACCGCCGAACGGATGGCGCGGCTCCCCGCGGACGTGCCGCGGGACGCCGTCATCGTCACCCGGAACCTCCAGCGCGAGTACGTGATGGGGACGGAGGTCGTCCGCGCCCTCCGCGGCGTGGACCTGACCATCAGCCGGAACGAGTTCGTGGCCATCATGGGCCCCTCGGGCTCGGGCAAGTCCACGCTGATGAACCTGATCGGCTGCCTCGACACCCCGACCGGGGGCGAGTACTGGCTCAACGGCCACCGCGTCTCCGACCTGGGCGACGACGAGCTGGCGCATATCCGCAACAAGGAGATCGGGTTCGTCTTCCAGACGTTCAACCTCCTCCCCCGGGCCTCGGCGCTGCAGAACGTCGAGCTCCCGCTGGTGTACGCCGGGATGAACGCCAAGGAGCGGCGGGAGCGCGCCACCGAGGCGCTGCGCCGCGTGAACCTCGCGGACCGGATGGGCCACCGGCCCAACGAGATGTCGGGCGGCCAGCGCCAGCGCGTGGCCATCGCCCGCGCGCTGGTCAACACGCCGTCCATCCTCCTGGCCGACGAGCCGACCGGCAACCTCGACTCCGCGACCGGCGTCGAGATCATGAACCTGTTCAAGGAACTCCACGCCCAGGGCCAGACCATCGTCCTGGTGACCCACGAGCACGACATCGCGGAGAACGCGCACCGTCAGGTCCACATCCTCGACGGGCGCGTCAGCCGCGACTTCGCCACGGAAAGGCCGTCCCGATGAAGTCCGCACGCACCGTCCTCGCCCTCAGCGCCCTCGCCACCCTGGCCGGGTGCCGGAAGCCGCCGGTCCAGGTGGTCTACGAGGCCATCCCCGTGACCCGCCGCGACATCGTGGTCTCGGCGCAGGCCGCGGGCTCGATCCAGCCGGACACCACGGTGGACGTCAAGTCGCTCGCCTCCGGCGAGGTGACCGACGTCAAGGTCCAGACCGGCCAGGTCATCCCGGCCGGGACGCTGATGCTCACCATCGACCGCCGGCAGGCCAAGAACGCCGTGGACCAGGCCCAGGCCCTCTACGACCAGGCCAAGGCCCAGCTTACCGTGGCGGATGCCGCGCGCCAGCGCGCCGAGACCCTCTACGCCCACCAGGCGATGACCGAGGCCGACCGCGACCAGGCGGTCGCGAGCTACGCCAGCGCCAAGGCCAACTTGGTGACCCAGCGGGTCAGCCTCGAGAACGCCCGGATCGCGCTCGACCAGACCTCGGTCCGCGCGCCGATCACCGGCACGGTCATCTCGCAGACGGTCGAGCGGGGCAGCATGGTGGCCGCCACCGGCAAGGACGTGAGCGGCGGCACCACGCTGTTCCAGATGGCCGACATGAACCTGGTCCAGGTCCGCACGCTCGTGGACGAGACCGACATCGGCAAGATCGTCCCCGGCCAGACCGCCACGATCACCGTGGACGCCTTCCCGAATCGGCCGTTCAACGGCTACGTGATCAAGGTCGAGCCGCGCGACACGGTCTCGCAGAACGTCACGATGTATCCGGTGCTGGTCCGCATCGACAACCGCGACGGCCTCCTCCGGACCGGCATGAACACCGAGGTCGAGATCCACATCGGCCAGCGCGACAGCGCGCTCGCGGTGCCGAACGCGGCGCTCCGCACCGACCGCGACTACGTCTCGGCCGCCGACGTGCTGGGGCTCGACC